>SCUY01000054.1 GCA_004322525.1 Lysobacter sp.
AGCGTGTGAAGCGCCTGGTTGCCGAAGGGCGCAAAGTCGCAATGGTGGGCGATGGCGTCAACGATGCCCCGGCGCTGATCGAGGCGACTGTCGGCGTGGCCATGGGTTCGGGCACCGACGTGGCGCGTGAGAGCGCCGACGTGGTCCTGCTGGGCAACGATCTGTTGAAATTTGCGGAAACGCTTGCGCTTGCCCGGCGCACACGCCGGATCATCTGGGCCAACTTCGCCGGCACGATCGGAGTGGATTTTCTCGGCATCGCACTGGCGGCGTTCGGCGTGCTCAATCCGTTGATGGCCGCGTTCATCCACGTCGCATCCGAATTGGCTTTCATCCTCAATTCGGCGCGGCTACTACCGGGGCGGGCGGAGACGCAGAGTGGTCTGCCAATTCTCGAAGCCGTCCAGGCGGAAGTGAACCCGTAACTGTGAAATCACCCTGTACGGATATCTGCCAGTTCGATCCGCGCACGCGCTGGTGTGCGGGCTGTGGGCGTACGTCGGACGAGATCAAATCGTGGCGAAAGATGACGCCTTATCGGCAGCGCGTCGTCCTGGCAGAGCTTGGTCGTCGCATGCTGCGTCTGCGCTCCGAAGCCTCGAGCGAGGCGCGCGCGTCGATAGCAGAAACGAAAAATACCAGCGCCTGATACCGCCGCGAGGCCATGCAGGAGAGAAAACCGGGGTTCGCGCGGGATGGTGGGTCGTCCGAGATTCGAACTCGGGACCAGCGGATTAAAAGTCCGATGCTCTACCGACTGAGCTAACGACCCATGCTATGGCGCGACCGGCTTTCGCCGGGGACGCGATATTACCCCACCATCGCGACAGCGACATTCTTCTCTCAGGTGTAACGGGTGGGATCGACTACGCCCGCGACGTCGAAGCCCTGCGCGCGCAGCCGGCAGGCATCGCAGCCGCCGCAGGCGCGGCCATCGGCATCGGCCTGATAACAGGACACTGTGAGGCCGAAGTCGACGCCGAGCCGCATGCCTTCGCGCACGATGTCGGACTTGCCCATGAACTGCAGCGGCGCATGTACGCGCAAGCCGGCGCCTTCGACGCCCATCTTCGTCGCGAGGTTCGCCAGATGCTGGAAGGCGGCTATGAACTCGGGACGGCAATCCGGATAACCGGAGTAGTCGACGGCATTGACGCCACAGAAGATATCCGCCGCCCCGATCACCTCCGCCCAGCCCAGCGCGACGGACAACATGATGGTGTTGCGCGCGGGGACATAGGTCGCGGGGATAGTGCCGGCGGCCGTGCCGGCGGCGGGCACGTTGATCGCGGCGTCGGTCAGCGCGGAGCCGCCGATGCCACGCAGATCGACGTTGACGGTCTTATGCGTCACGACGCCGAGCGCGTGTGCCACGCGTGCCGCGGCATCGAGCTCGGACGTGTGCCGCTGCCCATAGCTGATGCTGAGCGCATGCACGGCGAAGCCCTGCTCACGCGCCATCGCGACCACGACCGCGGAGTCCATACCCCCTGAGAGCAGCACGACAGCGTGAGGCGTGTGATGGGTGATGGGTGATTCGGGACGGATCAAAGCGGTTCCTGCGTAGACGGTTTCGTGGCTTGTGGTTTGTCGATCATCAGTAAAAAAATCGCCGCTGGGCCGATGATTCCGGAGGTTGAGGCGGCCGTGGTGCCAGGACGGAGCGCACGATGGCGCGGCATGCGGCGGCTCGACAGGCTGCATGGACGACGACGCATCACCGCCCGGGCTCATCCCCCCAAAGCACCTTGTGCAGCTGCAACTGGAAGCGCACGGCCAGGCGGTCGGCGACGATCCAGTCGGCGAGATCGCGCGGGGCCACTTCCCCATAGCTGGGCGAGAACAGCACGACGCAGCGCTCCGCGAGCCGATGCTCGGCCAGTACGGCGCGCGACCAGTCGTAGTCCTCGCGCGAGCAGATGACGAACTTCACCTCATCGTGCGGCGTCAGCAGGGGGATGTTCTCCCAGCGATTGCGATGGGCTTCCGCCGAACCGGGCGTCTTGATGTCGACGATGCGCGAGACACGCGGATCGACGTCGCCGATGTCGAGCGCGCCGGAGGTCTCGAGCGAAACCGCATGCCCGGCATCGCACAGCTGTTGCAGCAATGGGATGCAGCGCTTCTGCGCCAGCGGCTCGCCTCCGGTGACGCAGACATGCCGCACGCCGTGGCGGGCGACCTCGGCCAGGATCGCGTCGATCTCCCACCAGTCACCGCCGTGGAACGAATACGTGGTGTCGCAATACCGGCAGCGCAGCGGGCAGCCGGTGAGGCGCACGAAGACGGTCGGCCAGCCGACGCTGTTCGACTCGCCCTGCAGGGACAGGAAAATCTCGGTCAGTCGCAGCCGGTCGGGCACCACGGCGACCGGGGGTGCGGAAACGCTCATCGGCACATTTTAGCGCCGTGCGCCGTTGGCGGGCGGGCGACGTCAGGTCAAGGGCGCGCGCGCATCGCCTGCAGGCGGTCGTTCGCCGAACGGGCGGCATCGGTTCCCGGATAGCGGCTGACCACGCCGGCGAAAGCGGCGCGCGCGGCGTCCTCCTGCTGCAGGCCCAGGTGGGTGAGCCCGATCTTCAGAAGGGCGCCTGCAGCCTTGTCATGCGTGGGGAACCGATCGAGCAGTTGCTCGAACTGCTGCAGTGCGAGCGCGTAGTTGCGCGTGGCGTAGTAGCTCTCGCCCAGCCAGTAGAAGGCATTGGGCGTGTAGACACCACCGGGGTAACCGTCAAGGAACGCAGTGAACAGGCGCGAAGCATCGGCATAGCGACCCATCTTCAGGGCATCGAACGCGACGTTGTAGGCGGCCAGTTCCGCACCGGTGGGCGTGGCACTGCCAGCTGTTGGGGCGGCCGGAGCCGTGGCGCGGGCTGCGGCACGTACCGGTGGGGTAGCCGCTGCCGCGTCCGCCGGCGGTGGGAGCACGGGGGCTGTCTTTGCTGGACCGGCAGCCGTTCCGCCTTCGAGCCGCTCCAGGCGGCTGTCGATATCGAGATAGCGTGTCTTCGCCAGCGCGCCAGCGGTTTCGTTCGCCTGCTGCAATTCCTCCACCTGCGACCGCAGCGCCTGCATCTCGCTACGCAGCTGCGCGAGCTGGTTCAGCAACTGGACGTTGGCCTGCGTATTGGCCACGCGCTGTTCGAGCGCGGCCATTCGATCCGCGAGGCTGAGTCGCTGCGCAGGGGCTGGAGGGGTGACGAGTAGAAGAAGCAGCGGGGCGAGCGCGATGGCGGCATGCCGGGTTCGGGACATTGGATGATGGTCCTGTCAGGGCTGGGCTGGGCCCGAGTATGCGACGCCTGCACGTCCTGCAGCCCGCGCCAGGCTGAACGTACTTCGCGGCGGAAACGACACGGGCCGCTTTCGCGGCCCGTGGAAGCCACCACCAGTGATCAGCGCTGGCTGTAGCTGATCTCGACCCGGCGGTTGCGCGACCAGCAGCTCTCGTCCGAGTCGGTGCAGACCGGCTTTTCCTCGCCGAAACTGTTCGCCGTCAGCTGCGTGGGTGACCCGCCGCTGGCCTGCAGCGCGGATGACACCGCATTCGCGCGACGCTCGCCCAGCGCCATGTTGTATTCGCGGCTGCCGCGCTCGTCGGCATGGCCCTCGAGCGTCATCCGTGACGACGGGCGATCGCGCAGGTATTTCGCATGGCAGCCGACGATGCTCTGGAACTCGGGCTTCAGCGTGTCCTGGTCCAGATCGAAGTAGACGACACGCTGGCGAAGGCAGCTGTCACTGTCGAGATCGCCCGGCCCGTAGGCACCGGCGGCGACCGGGCCGGTATCGGTCGGCATCGGCGTGGTGGTGCCGACGCTGGTGTCGGCCGGGGGCGGCGTGGGCTTGACCTTTTTCGAGCAGGCCATCGCGAGCGTGCACATCGTGGCGACGATCAGGAGCTTGGTGGCGGAGCGGACATTCATGGTCGTACCTCGTGGTGTCTGATCGGAAGAAGAAGCAGGCGGGTTCATCGTGGCGTGCGGTACGGGCCCCAGACGGGTTCGCGCACATCACCATCGGCGAGCACCAGCCGCTGGCGGACACGCGCGTCGGCGGATACCGCATACAGCACGCCGCGCCCGCCTTCGCGCGCGGCATAGATGAGCATGCTGCCGTTCGGCGCGAAGCTGGGCGACTCGTCGAGCGAGCCAGGCGAGAGCAGGCTCCAGCGGGCGCTACCCAGGCTGGAATCCATCATCGCGATGCGGTACGTGTTGCCCGAGCCCTGCGCCGTCGCGATCTTCTTTCCATCCGCCGACACCGACGGGCTGGCGTTGTACGTGCCCTGGAAGGTGACCCGGCTCGCGCTGCCGCCGGACGCGCTGACCTGGTAGATCTGCGGACGACCGCCGCGGTCGGACGTGAAGTACACGCGTGAGCCGTCGGCACTCCACGTCGGTTCGGTGTCGATGCCATAGTGGTTGGTGAGCTGCGTCAGTGCACGGCTGCCCAGATCCATCACGTAGATCTCGGGGTTGCCCGAGCGCGACAGCGTCATGGCCAGGCGACGGCCATCCGGAGAGAACTCCGGGGCCCCATTGATGCCCCGGAAGTGCGCGACCACCTCGCGCGCGCCGGTGGCGATGGTCTGGATGAACACCGCCGAGCTGCCACCGTCAAAACCGACATACGCGAGCCGCGAGCCGTCGGGGCTCCAGGAAGGCGAGAGCAGGGGCTCGCTCGAACGCACCACCGTCTGCGGGTTGTAGCCGTCGCTGTCGGCGATGACGAGCGCATAGCGACGGCTGGTACCGGAGCCACTCGCGGTGACATAGGCGATGCGGGTGAAGAACGCACCGCGCACTCCCAACACCTTCTCGTAGATCGCATCGGCGATCTGGTGGGCGACGTCGCGCAGCTGGCCACTGCGGGCGGTCATCGCGAAGCCAAGCAGCCGGGTCTGCTTGGCGACATCCAGCAGCTCGTACTCGATGCGCAGGGCGCCGGCGCCCCCGTCGAGTACTCGCCCGACGACGAGATAATCCTGGTTGATCGCACGCCAACCCGGATAGTTCACCTCTTCGCTGCGGGACGGGCGCTCCGGCAGGCTCTCTGCGGGCAGGGACTTGAACTGGCCGGAGCGATTGAGATCGGCCGCCACGATGGCCGCGACGTCGGACGAGCCGGTGCCGCCCTGGAACGGCACGACGGCGATCGGCAGCGCGGCTGCATTGCCGCCCACGATGTCGATCTCGAGCCCCTGCTGCTGCGCGGTCACGCCGCCGGGAAGCGCGCAGGCGAAGAGAAGTACCAGCCAGGACAGGAAACGGCGCATCGGAACCTCGGCACTCCGGAAAGCTGAACACAATTAACAGTCCGAGCGTGAATGCTAGCTCACAGCTGAACGGTTTAGCGGTTGACAGGCCTACGGGGCGCGGAAGTTGAGGATGAGCGTGCGATCGAACACCGGCTCGAAGCCCGCATAGGGCAGCGGCTGGGCCTTGAGGACCGCGGCCTCGATCGATCGGCGCCCCTGCTCGTCGTAGCTGCAGGGCGAGCCGACCTGCACGTCGACCACCTCGCCCCCGACCCGCTGCCGGATGATCAGGCGGCAGGGCGCACCGGACGGAATCGAATCGGGCCGCGTCCACTTGGCGCGGATCGCCTCCTGCAAGGCCGCGGCGTAACGGCCCCGCAGCCCACTATCGCTCCCCTGCCCGCTCGCTGCCGCATCGGCGCGTGCCGACTCCTCCGCCGCGCTGCCGGAGCGGGCCGCCTCGAGTTGCGACAGGCGCTCCTGGGCCAGCCTTGCCTCGCGACCCGCCGCCGCGCGCTGCCGCCGGATCTCCGCCAGCTGCTGCTCGCGCTGGTCCTGCAGGGCCTGCTCGCGCTGTGCCTGGGCCTGGTGCTCGCGCTGCTGGGTGAGATCGACCTGTTCCTGACGATGCTTCTCGTCCTGCGGCGTCGTCTCCGTTGCCTTGACCGGCGTGGGCGCATCCACCACCGCTTCCTGATCGGTGGTGTCGGGCCGGGGAAGCAGTTCCTGCGGCCTGGGCTGCGCCTCGGGCGGCACGGCGACCGGTTCGGGCAGCGGCTCGGCTGCGACCGGTTCGGGCCGGTCACGCAACGTGCGCTGCATGGCGGCCGACAGCATGCCCACATCGACCACGTCCGCATTCATGCCGCCCGCCGCTTCCTGTGGCCTGGCCTGGCGGGACCACCACATCGCGAACAGCATCAGCCCGACCAGCACCGCATGCAGCGCAAGCGCGAGCACCACCGCCGATGCGGTGTCGGACCGGCGGTTCCTCACTGTGCCGGGCCCCTGGGCGCGCTGATCAGCGAGACTTTCTCGACGCCTGCCTTCTTCAGCAGGTCGATCGCGGTGGTCACCGTCTGGTAACTCGCCTTCGCGTCGGCGCCGACGAGTACCTGCGCCTGGTCATTGGCAGCGACGATCGCGGCGAGTCGCGACGCGAGTTCGTCGCCACTCACTGCCTCGTTGCTGCCGGCTTTCACCGCGAGGAAGTAATTGCCATCGACGTCCACCTGCACGATCACCGGGTCGGATTTCTGCTGCAGGGACTTCGCATCCGACTTCGGCAGGTCGACGTCGACACCGAGGTTGAGCAGCGGCGCGGTGATCATGAAGATCACCAGCAGCACCAGCATCACGTCGATGTACGGCACGACGTTGATCTCGGCCTTGATCTTGCGGCGGCGATGCCGCTTGAGCGAGAGCGACATCGGTCAGCCCTCGAGGTGGGACTGCCGCTGCAGGATCGAAGAGAACTCCTCGGCGAACGCTTCGTAACGCGTGGCCAGTCGCTCCACAGCGGTAGCGAAGCGGTTGTAGGCCCACACGGCGGGGATCGCGACGAACAACCCCATCGCGGTCGCGAGCAGGGCCTCGGAGATGCCGGGAGCGACATCCTTGATGCCCACCTGCTGCGAACTCGCGAGCAGCGAATGCATCGTCACCATGATGCCGAAGACGGTGCCGACAAGGCCGATGTACGGCGAGGTCGAGCCGATGTTGGCGAGCAGTTCGAGGTTGTGCTCAAGCCCGTCGAGCTCGCGCGAGGCGGTGGCGCGCATGCCGCGCTGCGCGCCTTCAAGCTGCGTGCGCGCGTCGATGCCCTTGCGCTGGCGCAGGCGGCTGAAGTCGCGGAAACCGGCCTCGAAGATCGCTTCCATGCCACCGATATCGCGGCCACGGCCACTCGCGGCTTCGTAGAGCTTGGCCAGTTCGGCGCCGGACCAGAACCGCTCCTCGAACTGCTCGGCTTCGCGCGTGGCGCGGCGCAGGATCGCGCGCTTGCGGAAGATGATCACCCACGACGCGATCGACGCCACGATCAGCAGCAACATGATCAGCTGCACCGGCAGGCTGGCCTTCACCACGAGATCGATGAGGTCGAGCGTGTTCGCCGGCGGCGTGGCGGCCGTTGCCGTCGCGCCGGCCTGCACCGCGTCGACGAGCGGCTGTGCATCGATCGTGCCGGCATCGCGTACCGGCTGCACGCTGGTGGTCGATTGCAGCAGCAGCGCGAGCGCGCTCATCGGACGGCTCCTGCGAGGGCAGGAAGAAAGCGGGGGCGTGCGTGGCTGGGGCTCATTCGGGTCTCCGGTCCGGCATGCCGGCTTCAGGTCGGGGATTGCAGGGATTTCAGGTGGTCGAGCAGCCCGGCCGGCAGTGCCATGGGCCGGAATTCCGCCGCGTCGAGCGATGCGACTCTGACCGTCGCGACGAGCAGGCGTTCCCCGCTGCGCAGTACCTGCTGCCGGAACACCGCGCTCGCCCGCCGGCATTCCACCAGTTCAACGGTGACGTCGAGTGCATCGTCCAGGCGCGCCGGCTTCAGGAAATCGATCGTCATCGCGCGCACCGCGAAGACCAGGCCATGCCGTACGCGGAGCGAGTCCTGCCCATCGCCGTGATGGCGCATCCATTCCGAACGCGCGCGCTCCATGAAGGCGAGGTACTGCGCGTGGTAGACCACGCCCCCGGCGTCGGTGTCTTCCCAGTAGATGCGGACGGGGAGACTGAACGTCGCGATGGAGGGCCGGTCTTCAGCCGACGCGGAACCGTGTGTGATCTGCAAGGAACTTTTCAACTGCAGCGGGGAGGCCACAGGCTACCGGCTTGTGCGCATCCCTGCAGCCGCGCAACCACTGCCGCTGTGGCCTCATGGGGCCACCGCCGCCCTGACAAGAGGCGTCGATCAGGGCTCGAACAGGTCGGTGGGCCGGCTGCGCGGAGTGAAGCCGAGGTGCCGATAGGCCTTGGGCGTCGCCATGCGGCCGCGCGCGCTGCGGATCAGGAAGCCCTGCTGGATCAGGTAGGGCTCGACCACGTCCTCCAGCGTGCCGCGTTCCTCACTGAGCGCGGCGGCGAGCGATTCCACGCCTACCGGGCCTCCATCGAACGACTCGATGATGATGCCGAGCATGCGCCGGTCAAGTTCGTCGAAGCCCTCGGGATCCACCTTCAGCATCGTCATCGCGTCGAACGCGGTCGCGCGCGTGATCGAGCCGTCTCCTCGCACCTGCGCGAAGTCGCGCACGCGGCGCAGCAGCCGGTTGGCGATGCGAGGCGTGCCCCGTGCCCGGCGTGCGATTTCAGCGGCGCCATCGGGATGACAGGCAATCGCCAGGATCCGCGCCGAACGTTGCACGATTTTTGTCAGTTCCTCGGTGCTGTAGAACTCCAGCCGTTGCACGATGCCAAAGCGGTCGCGCAGCGGTGCGGTGAGCAGGCCCGCGCGCGTGGTCGCGCCGATCAGCGTGAACGGTGGCAGGTCGATCTTGATCGAACGCGCGGCCGGGCCTTCGCCGATCATGATGTCGAGCTGGTAGTCCTCCATCGCCGGGTACAGCACTTCCTCGACGATCGGCGACAGCCGATGGATCTCGTCGACGAACAGCACGTCATGCGGTTGCAGGTTGGTGAGCAGCGCGGCGAGATCGCCCGCCTTCTCGATCACCGGGCCCGAGGTCTGCCGCAGGTTCACGCCGAGCTCGTTGGCGATCACCTGGCTCAGCGTGGTCTTGCCAAGACCCGGCGGGCCGAAGATCAGCACATGGTCAAGCGCCTCGCCGCGGCCACGGGCGGCCTCGATGTAGATCTTCATCTGCTCGCGCACCGCCACCTGGCCGAGGTATTCGTCCAGGCGCTTCGGGCGGATGCTGGCTTCGACGACGGCGTCTTCGTGCGTCGCGCCGGCGGCGATGATGCGGGTGTCGGTCATGCCCGGATTATGGCCCGCGGTGGATCACCCGGTGCGATCCTCAGATCTCCACCTGCGCACCGAGCTCGACGAGCCGGTTGCCCGGAATCCGGAAGAACGCCGTGGCGGGCGCTGCATTGCGATGCATCAGCGCGAACAGCTTGTCGCGCCAGAAAGGCATGCCGCGATGCTTGCTGGCCACGATGGTTTCGCGGCTGGCGAAATACGTGGTGTCCATGGGGTCGAAGTGGATGCCGCCCTTGTCGCAGGAGCGCATCAGCGCGAGCGGGACATCGGGTATTTCCATGAAACCGTACTTGATGGTGACGCGGTAGAAGTTCTCGCCGATCGATTCGATCTTGAGCTGCCGGTCTTTCGGTGCGATCGGGACGGTCAACGTATCGACCGTCAGGAATACATTGCGCTCATGCAGCACCTTGTTGTGCTTGAGGTTGTGCAGGAACGCCTGCGGCACGACGCCCCTGTCGGCGGTCATGAACACGGCGGTGCCGGGCACGCGCACCGGCGGCGCGAGCATCAGCCCCGGCAGGAAGACATCGAGCTGGATGCCTTCCTTGCGCACTTCCTCGTGCAGCAGCGCGCGGCCGCGACGCCATGTGCGCATCAGCGTGAACGAGACGATGCCGATGATCAGCGGCACCCAGGCGCCGATACCGGTCAGCAGCTTGCCGCCATTGGCGATCAGGAAAGCGAGGTCGATGATCAGGAACAGGCCGCACAGGGGCAGTACCCACCTGCGCGAATCCGGCCAGCGCGTGTAGGCGACGACCGCGAGCAGCAGGGTGTCGATCAGCATCGTGCCGGTCACCGACAGGCCGTACGCGGTGGCGAGATTGGTCGCACTCTTGAATGTCAGCGTGAGCAGCAGGACCGCGCCCAGCAGCATCCAGTTGATCGAGGGCACGTAGATCTGCCCGATGGTCTGGCGCGAGGTGTGCTTGATCGACAGCCGCGGCAGGTAACCGAGCTGGATCGCCTGGCGTGTCACCGAGAAGGCGCCGGTGATCACCGCCTGCGACGCCACGGCGGCGGCGACGGTGGCAAGGCCGAGCATCGGAATGCGCGCCCAGTGGGGCATCGACAGATAGAACGGATTCTCGACCGCCTGCGGGTGCTGCAGCAGCACCGCGCCCTGCCCGAAATAGTTGAGCACCAGCGCGGGCAGCACGAAGCCGAACCAGCCCCAGCGGATCGGCCGTTTTCCGAAGTGGCCCATGTCGGCATACAGCGCTTCGCCGCCGGTGATGGTCAGCACCACCGCGCCGAGGATGAACAGCGCGTGGCTCCCGTGGGTGGTGAAGAAATGGAACGCCCAGTAGGGATTGACCGCCCCGAGCACGGACGGGTAACGGATGATGTTGTTCGCCCCGAGCAGCCCGATCACCACGAACCAGGTGATCATCACCGGGCCGAATGTCCTGCCGACGCGATCGGTGCCGAAGCGCTGGAAGGCGAACAGGGCGGTCAGGATCACCAGCGCAGCCGGCATCACCCAGTGCCCGAAGGCCGGCGAGATCACCCTGAGTCCGTCGAGCGCACCCAGTACGGTGACCGGCGGGGTGATCATGCCGTCGCCGAAGAACAGCGAGGCGCCGAAGATGCCGAGGATGCCGACCAGGTAGTTGAGCCGCGAGCCGGTCTTGAGGCTGCGCTGCGCCAGTGCGGTGAGCGCCATGATGCCGCCCTCGCCCTCGTTGTCGGCGCGCATGATGACGATGACGTATTTGAGCGTCACCACCAGCATCAGTGACCAGAAGCCGAGCGACAACAGGCCTTTCACCGTCGCCGCGTCCGGTTCGAGCCCGTAATGCGGCAGGAACATTTCCTGGATGGTGTAGAGCGGGCTCGTACCGATGTCGCCGAACACCACGCCCACCGCGCCGACGATCAGGGCGGCAAGTCCGGCCTGGCGATGCCCGTGACCTGCTTCGCGGGGGACATGCGCATCGGGATGTGGGGTCGCGGAAGCGGTCATGAAGCGTCCTGGAGAAAGAACCGGCTCAGCGGAGCGCGGACTTTAGCGCGCGGCGGATGATGGTCGCGGTGTCATCACCGGGCTCGGCCGCGTCCTTCGCCATGCGCTGCGCCTCGACCGGCTTGTAGCCCAGCTGCTGGAGGGCGACGATCGCTTCGGATTGCGGATCGGCGGCCACGCCGATCGCCCCGATCGCCGCGCCGGCGCCCATGAGGTCGGCCGCGCGATCGCGCAGTTCGACCACGATGCGTTCCGCTGTTTTCTTGCCGACGCCGGGAATGCGCGTGAGTGCGGTGACATCGCCCGCCTGCACGAGGCGAGCGAACTCGTCGACGCTGGAAGCCGACAGGATCGCGAGCGCGATCTTCGCGCCGATCCCGGTCACCCGCTGCACGTCACGGAACAGCCGGCGCTCCCCCTCACGCAGAAAGCCGTACAGCGAGACGCTGTCCTCCTTCTGCGCATAGTGCGTGAACAAGGTGACCTCGCGGCCGAGTTCGGGCAGGTCGTAGAACGTGCTCATCGGGGCTTCCAGCTCGTAACCGATGCCACCGGCAACCTCGACCATCAGCCAGGGCGGCTGCTTGTGGATGAGGATGCCCTTGAGTCGTCCGATCACGCGGTGCTCCTGGTGGTGCGGCAGTCATGCATGACGGCGCGCCGCAAGTGGCCGCGCAGTGTGCGCCCGTCGAAGCAGGTGTGCCGCCATCGCGCTCATCGTCCCCGCCGGCGCAGTTGCGCCAGGTCGATGCCCGTGCGCGCGGAAGTCGCGCTCATGTGGGCATGCGTCAGCGCCACCGCGAGCGCGTCGGCGGCATCGGCCTGCAGCTTCACTTCGGGCAGGTTCAACAGCAGGCGGACCATGTGTTGCACCTGCTGCTTGTCGGCCGCGCCCTTGCCGACCAGCGACTGCTTGATCAGCCTCGGCGCGTATTCGCTCACCGGCAGCTTGCGGCGCACCACGGTGGCGATGGCCGCACCGCGCGCATGGCCGAGCTTCAGCGCGCTGGTGGCGGACTTATCCATGAACACTGTCTCGATCGCGACCTGGTCGGGCTTCCATTCGTCGATCAGCGCATCGAGCCCCTCGCAGAGCAGGCCGAGCCGTGTGGGAAAATCCTCCGCGTCGAGCAGCTTCAGCGCCTGTGCATGCACGTAGCTGCACTTGCCGTTCGCGCCGACGTCGACGAAGCCCACGCCGGTCCGCTGCGAGCCGGGGTCGATACCGAGAATGCGGGTCACGATCAGCCGCCGCCGTCAGGCGTAGGCATCCTCGGGCAGGTCGGCATTGGAGTAGACGTATTGCACGTCGTCGATGTCCTCCAGCCATCCGAGCAGCTTGGCGACCTGCCGGGCGGTATCGCCTTCCACCTTGACGTTGTTGTCGGCGCGATACGTCACTTCCGCCTCGCCGGGCACGAGCCCCGCGGCTTCCAGCGTGGCCTTCACCTCGTGGAAGGTGTCGGGCGTGGTGATCACATCGATCGAGCCGTCTTCCGGATACACGATGACATCGTCCGCGCCCGCGTCGATCGCCGCCTCGGTGATGCGGTCCTCGTCCGCGCCCGCGTCGAACCAGATCACACCGCGCTTGTGGAACAGGAATGCCACCGAGCCGTCGGTGCCGAGATTGCCGCCGAACTTGGTGAAGGCATGGCGGACGTCAGCGACGGTGCGCACCTTGTTGTCCGTCAGGCAGTCGACGATCACCGCGACACCACCGGGCGCGTAGCCCTCGTAGCGGATCTCCTCGTATTCGACGCCTTCAAGCTCGCCGGTGGCCTTCTTGATCGCGCGTTCGAGCACGTCCTTCGACATGTTGACGCCCAGGCCCTTGTCGATGGCCACGCGCAGGCGTGGATTGCCGGCCGGATCGCCGCCGCCACTGCGGGCGGCAACACTGATCTCGCGAATGATCTTGGTGAAGATCTTGCCCTTCCGTGCATCGACGGCGTTTTTGCGGGCTTCGATCGAAGGGCCACGACCCATGGGGCGTCCAGCACGAAGGTGAAGGGCCGGGATTTTACCGGACGGCGCAGCAGGCGTCGGGGTCCGTGCCGTTCAGCGGTCGAACCGGCCCTCGCGCAGGAACGCGATCGTCTGCCGCGCCGCCAGCGGCGAGAACAGCAGGCCGGTGTGGCTGGCCGGCAGCGCGATGTGGTCGGCCAGCCCGTCGAGCCGGGTCTCGGAGACCGCGACCGTGCCATCGTTTTCCTCCACGAAGCGGCCCATCACCTGCCCCAGGCCGATCGACCTGCGCCCCGCCACCATCCCGACTTCGGCCGCGCCCTGCCAGGGTTGGCAGCCACTGCGCAACAGCCGCGCGCTGCGACCGAGCGTGGAGCCGAGCACCGGGAGCCGGGAGAGACCGGCCGCCGCCGCACTGCCACACAGCGGGGAGCCGAGGCAGACGATGCGCTCGACGGGCAGCTGCGGCTGCACTTCCAGTGTCGACAGCGCGATCAGGCCACCGAGGCTGTGCGCGACGATATGGCAGGGGCGGCCATCGATCGCCTGCGCCAGGTCGGAGCCAGCCATCGAGGGGCCGCCGCGCACGCTCGCATAGCCCAGACGCGTCGGTGCGAAGCCTGCCTGGATCAGCCGTGAGGAGAGCAGGACCATGGAGGCGGGGCGCATCCACAGGCCATGGAGCAGGATCACGCGGCGGGTGGTCATGCGGTCACCGCGCCGCGCAACGAGGGAGGGCATCCGCCGGGCTGCCTCCCGCACAGACGGCGTCCCGCAGCACCGGGAGAACCGCGCCGACCCATGCGCTCAGTCGATGGCCGCGGCGGGCCGACGCAGGATGAATTCGAGGTCGCGCACCCTGCCGACCGGGAATTCGTAGGTACCCACCTTCCCGAAGCCGTAGCGCGCATAGAAACGCTGCGCGCCGGGGTTTTCGCTCCAGACGCCTATCCACAGCGTGCGCGGCCCGTTCTCCTCCAGCCAGTCGATCGCGGTCTCGAACAGCCGCGCGCCATGGCCACCGTTCTGGAAATCGCGCAGGACATAAAGCCGTTTGAGCTCGCCATCGCCCGGCTTCACGTCCGCATGCGGCAGGCCGCAGGGGCCTGCGGCGGCATGGCCCACGACGCGCCCCTCCGCTTCGAGCAACCACACCGCGTAATCGGGATGGGCCAGGATCGTCGCCTGCTTGTCGACGGCGTAGGCATCCTCGATGAATGCCTGCAGATCCTCGCGTTCGTACAGACGCCCGAACGATTCGACGAAAGTCGCCGTCGCTGTCGCCGACAACACCGCCGCGTCAGCGACCGTCGCACGCCGGATCGTCGGGATCACAGCGCCTTGGCCTCGCGCGGGCGCACCGCGACATGCACCTCGGCGAGCTGCCTGTCCGGAACCACCGACGGCGCGCCCGTCATCGGGCACTGCGCGGTGGTCGTCTTCGGAAACGCGATCACGTCACGGATGGATTCGGTGCCGGCCATCAATGCGGCGATGCGATCAATGCCGAAAGCGATGCCGCCATGCGGTGGGGCGCCGTAACGCAGGGCCTCAAGCAGGAAGCCGAACTTGAGCTCGGCCTCTTCCCTGCCGATGCCGAGCAGGTCGAACACCGCCGACTGCATCGTTGATCGATGGATGCGGATCGAACCGCCGCCGATCTCGTTTCCGTTGAGCACCATGTCGTAGGCGCGCGACACGGCGTTCGCGGCCTCGGTTCGCAGATCGGCCTCGTCGTCGATCTTCGGCGCGGTGAACGGATGATGCAGCGCGACGTAGCGCTGCTCGTCCTCATCCCATTCGAACATCGGGAAATCGGTGATCCACAGCGGCTTCCAGCCATCTTCCACGAGGCCGAGATCACGGCCGAGCTTCAGACGCAGCGCGCCCATGAAGTCGGACGCGACCTTGTACGTCGCCGCGCCGAAGAAGATCGCATCGCCCGTGCTCGCGCCCGTGGTGGCGATGATCGC
This sequence comes from Lysobacter sp., assembly GCA_004322525.1. GTDB lineage: Bacteria > Pseudomonadota > Gammaproteobacteria > Xanthomonadales > Xanthomonadaceae > Cognatilysobacter. Next base: position 15,111 of record SCUY01000054.1, read on the forward strand.
GGCAAGCGTGGCGTCGTCGAGGAACTTCGCGATCGGCGAGTTGATGCCTTCGCGGCCCTTCGATGCATCCTCGATCTTCATCCACGCAAGGCCCTTGGCGCCGTACTTCGCAGCGTGAGCGGCGTAGTCGTCGATCTGCTTGCGCGAGAACTTCGCGCCCCCGGGTGCACGCAGCGCGACCACACGGCCATCCGCATGGCTCGCCCAGTCGGTAAAGACCTTGAACTCGCAGTTCTTGACGATCTCCGCGACGTCGGCGAACTCCATCG
>SCUY01000003.1 GCA_004322525.1 Lysobacter sp.
CAGGCGCCGCCCCGTCCCGCAACGGCAATTGGCCGGGTGTGGAGTTCAATTGGAGGAGTGCAATGGCTCTCAAACTGTCCCAGAAGCAGGTAGTCGTCGCGGAGCTGGCGGAAATCGCCGGCAAGTCGCACTCCCTGGTCGCTGCCGAGTACGCGGGCACCACGGTCAGTCAGATGACCGAGATGCGCAAGAAGGCACGTGACACGGGTGTGTACTTGAAGGTCGTCAAGAACACGCTCGCCTCGCGCGCCGTCGAAGGCACCGAGTTCGAGTGTGTGAAGGATGCCCTGGTCGGCCCGCTGCTCTATGCGTTCTCGATCGAGGAACCCGGCGCTGCCGGTCGCCTGATCAAGGAGTATGCGAAGGGCAACGACAAGCTGCAGGCGAAGGTTGTCTCGATGGGCGGAAAGCTGATGCCGGGGTCCGATCTGGACCTGCTGGCTTCACTGCCGACCCGCGAGCAGGCGCTGGCGATGCTCGCCCGCGTGCTGGCCGAGCCCGCGGCGATGTTCGCCCGCGCGGTCAAGGCTGTGGCTGACAAGCAGGGTGGCGGCGATGCCGCGCCAGCTGAAGCCGTCGCCGAAGCCGAGCCGGCCTGACCGTCGACTTTTTTCCTGAAACCGTTTCCAGAAATCAAATTTCAGAGGTAAATCAAATGTCCCTGTCCAACGAGCAGATCGTCGACGCCGTCGCCGGCATGTCCCTGATGGAAGTGATGGAGCTGGTCAAGGCCATCGAAGAGAAGTTCGGCGTGTCTGCCGCCGCCCCGGTCATGGCCGCTGGCCCGGCCGCTGCTGCTGCACCGGTCGAAGAGCAGACCGAGTTCAACGTCATCCTGAAGTCGGCTGGCGAGAAGAAGGTCGAGGTCATCAAGGCCGTCCGCGCCATCACGGGCCTCGGCCTGAAGGAAGCGAAGGACCTGACCGAAGCCGGTGGCGTCGTGAAGGAAGGCGCGTCGAAGGATGACGCCGCCAAGATGAAGAAGGATCTTGAAGCTGCAGGCGCGACCGTCGAGGTCAAGTAAGCAGCCCTTGCGTCGCCGGATTCCATTGGCGACCACCCGAAGGCTGGGAGCAGATGCTCCCGGCCTTTGGTCGTTGTAGGCGGAACCGGTTTTTTTGAGCGATCGCGGGAGTTGGCCGTCATGCGTAATCCGGTTTCGCGATGGCCGTTTCCCATTCCGCTCCACCGTGTCCGGCAATAAAGAAACCCAATCGAGTTGGTAGTTGGAAGCAGCTTCAGAAGGCGTGCAGGTGCCGGCAATACCTGCGGCTTCCAACTGACAGTTCATCCCCTTACGGGGTTGACGGATCGAGAGTCCGAAACATCACAACGCGACGGATCCCCGATCCCCGATCCCCGCTCCAAGAGAGGCGGTAGTTCCCCATGACGACGTACTCGTTCACCGAGAAAAAGCGCATCCGCAAGGATTTCGGCAAGCGCCGCGCGATCCTTGAAGTCCCGTTCCTGCTGGCGATCCAGGTCGACTCGTACCGCGAGTTCCTGCAGGAGAACGCCGATCCCGCCAAGCGCGAGGACCGTGGCCTGCATGCCGCGTTGAAGTCGGTGTTCCCGATCGTGAGCTACAGCGGCAATGCCGCCCTGGAATACGTCGGCTACAAGCTTGGCGAGCCGGCGTTTGACGAGCGCGAGTGCCGCACCCGCGGCATGAGCTACGGCGCGCCGCTCCGCGTGACGGTCCGCCTGGTGATCTACGACCGCGAGTCGTCGACCAAGGCGATCAAGTACGTGAAGGAGCAGGAGGTCTACATGGGCGAGATTCCGCTCATGACCGAGAACGGCACCTTCATCGTCAACGGCACCGAGCGCGTCATCGTCTCGCAGCTGCACCGCTCGCCGGGCGTGTTCTTCGACCACGACCGCGGCAAGACGCACAGCTCCGGCAAGCTGCTCTACAGCGCGCGCATCATCCCGTACCGCGGCTCGTGGCTCGACTTCGAGTTCGACCCGAAGGACGCGGTGTTCTGCCGTATCGATCGCCGCCGCAAGTTGCCGGTGACGATCCTTCTGCGCGCGCTCGGTTACAACAACGAGGAAATGCTGCGGCAGTTCTTCGACATCAACACCTTCCACATCCTCCCCGAGGGCGTGGAATGGGAGCTGGTGCCGGAGCGCCTGCGCGGTGAAACGCTCGACTTCGACCTGGCTGACGGCGACAAGATCATTGTCGAGTCCGGTCGTCGCGTGACCGCGCGCCACGTGCGCCAGCTCGAGCAGGCCGGCATCGCCGCGCTCGCCGTGCCGGACAGCTACCTCGTCGGTCGTATTCTCGCGCACGACGTCGTCGACGCGAAGACCGGTGAGCTGCTCGCCAGCGCCAACGAAGAACTCAATGACACGCACCTCGAGGCACTGCGCAAGGCGGGCATCAGCTCGATCGGCACGCTGTGGGTCAACGACCTCGACCGCGGCCCGTACATCTCCAACACGCTGCGCATCGATCCGTCGAAGACGCAGCTCGAAGCGCTGGTCGAGATCTACCGGATGATGCGCCCGGGCGAGCCGCCGACCAAGGACGCCGCGCAGAACCTGTTCCACAACCTGTTCTTCACCTTCGAGCGATACGACCTCTCGGGCGTGGGCCGGATGAAGTTCAACCGCCGCCTCGGCCGCAAGGAAACCGAAGGCGCGTCGGTGCTGTACGACGCGAAGTACTTCCAGGATCGCAAGGACGACGAGTCCGGCCGCCTGCGCAATGCTTTCGGCCAGACGTCCGACATCCTCGACGTGATCCGCGTGCTCACCGAGATCCGCAACGGTCGCGGCGTGGTCGACGACATCGACCATCTCGGCAACCGTCGCGTGCGTTCGGTTGGCGAAATGGCCGAGAACACGTTCCGCGTCGGCCTCGTGCGCGTGGAGCGTGCAGTCAAGGAGCGCCTGTCGATGGCGGAGTCCGAAGGCCTCACGCCGCAGGAGCTCATCAACGCCAAACCTGTAGCTGCCGCGATCAAGGAGTTCTTCGGCTCCTCGCAGCTGTCGCAGTTCATGGACCAGAACAATCCGCTGTCGGAAGTCACGCACAAGCGTCGCGTCTCGGCTCTCGGCCCGGGCGGCCTGACCCGCGAGCGCGCCGGCTTCGAAGTGCGCGACGTGCATCCCACCCACTACGGCCGCGTCTGCACCATCGAGACGCCGGAAGGCCCGAACATCGGCCTGATCAATTCGCTCGCCGTGTTCGCACGCACCAATCGCTATGGCTTCCTCGAGACGCCCTACCGCAAGGTCGTCAACGGCAAGGTCACCGACGACGTCGAGTTCCTGTCGGCGATCGAAGAGAACGAGTACGTCATCGCCCAGGCCAATGCGCCGCAGGATGACAAGGGCCTGCTCACCGCACAGTTCGTGGCCTGCCGTTACCAGGGCGAGTCGCTGCTGAAGGCGCCGGACGAGGTCCACTTCATGGACGTCTCGCCGATGCAGACGGTGTCGGTGGCGGCCGCGCTCGTGCCGTTCCTCGAGCACGACGACGCGAACCGCGCACTGATGGGCGCGAACATGCAGCGCCAGGCCGTGCCGACGCTGCGTTCGCAGAAGCCGCTGGTCGGTACCGGCATCGAGCGAGCCGTGGCGCGCGACTCGGGCGTGACCGTGAACGCGCGCCGTGGTGGCGTGATCGAGCAGATCGACGCCGCCCGCATCGTGGTCAAGATCAACGAAGGCGAGGTCAATGAGGGCCTGGACGCCGGCGTCGACATCTACAACCTGATCAAGTACACGCGTTCCAACCAGAACACCTGCATCAACCAGCGCCCGCTGGTGAAGGTGGGCGACCGGATCGAGCGCGGCGACGTATTGGCCGACGGTCCGTCCACCGACATCGGCGAGCTCGCGCTGGGCCAGAACATGCTGGTCGCGTTCATGCCGTGGAACGGCTACAACTTCGAGGACTCGATCCTGCTCTCCGAGCGCGTGGTCGAGGAGGATCGCTATACCACGATCCACATCGAAGAGCTCACCGTGCAGGCGCGCGACACCAAGCTCGGGCCGGAGGAAATTTCCGCCGACATCCCGAACGTGTCCGAGCAGGCGCTCGGCCGTCTCGACGAGTCCGGCGTGGTCTACATCGGCGCCGAAGTGCGCGCGGGTGACATCCTCGTCGGCAAGGTGACGCCGAAGGGCGAGAGCCAGCTGACGCCGGAAGAGAAGCTGCTCCGCGCGATCTTCGGCGAGAAGGCCTCCGACGTTAAGGACAGCTCGCTGCGCGTGCCCCCGGGCATGGACGGCGTCGTCATTGACGTGCAGGTCTTTACCCGCGATGGCATCGAGAAGGACAAGCGCGCGCGCCAGATCGAGGAATCCGAGATCCGTCGCGTCAAGAAGGACTTCGACGACCAGTTCCGCATCCTCGAAGCGGCGATCTACGACCGCCTGCGTTCGCAGCTGCTCGGCAAGGTCGCCAACGGTGGCGCCGGCCTGAAGAAGGGCGACACGGTGACGAGCCTGGTGCTCGACAGCCTGTCGCGCAAGGACTGGTTCACCCTGCGCATGAAGGACGAGGACGCGGTCGAGGCCATCGAGCGCGCGCAGAAGCAGATCGACGAATACCAGAAGGAATTCGATCGTCGCTTCGCCGACAAGCGCGGCAAGATCACCCAGGGCGACGACCTCGCCCCGGGCGTGCTCAAGATGGTCAAGGTCTTCCTCGCCGTTAAGCGCCGCATCCAGCCGGGCGACAAGATGGCTGGCCGCCACGGTAACAAGGGTGTCGTCTCCACGATCGTGCCGGTCGAGGACATGCCCTACATGGCGAATGGCATCACTGCCGACATCGTGCTCAACCCGCTGGGCGTTCCGTCGCGAATGAACATCGGGCAGATCCTCGAAACCCACCTCGGCTGGGCGGCCAAGGGTCTGGGTCAGAAGATCCAGCGGATGCTCGACGCGCAGGCGGCAGTCACCGACCTGCGCGCGTTCCTCAACGACGTCTACAACCACGACAGTGCGGTGGTGGGCGAGCGAGTCGACCTGACGCAGTTCAGCGATCAGGAACTGATCACGCTGGCGAAGAACCTCACCGATGGTGTGCCGATGGCGACCCCGGTGTTCGATGGCGCGGCGGAATCGGAGATCAAGCGCATGCTCGAACTCGCGGACCTGCCGAGCAGTGGCCAGACGATCCTGCATGACGGCCGTACCGGCGAGGCGTTCGAACGCCCCGTCACCGTCGGCTACATGCACATGCTCAAGCTGAACCACCTCGTCGACGACAAGATGCACGCGCGCTCGACCGGCCCGTACTCGCTCGTCACCCAGCAGCCGCTGGGCGGCAAGGCGCAGTTCGGCGGCCAGCGCTTCGGCGAGATGGAAGTGTGGGCACTGGAGGCCTATGGCGCGGCGTACACGTTGCAGGAAATGCTGACGGTGAAGTCCGACGACGTGCAGGGCCGCAACCAGATGTACAAGAACATCGTCGATGGCGAATACGACATGGTCGCCGGCATGCCGGAGTCCTTCAACGTGCTCGTGAAGGAAATCCGCTCGCTCGCGATCAACATGGAGCTCGAAGAGACCTGAGAACGGCTCGCCCGGAAGCCGGCGCGTATTTCACGCGCCGCGCCCGCCGGAACACCCCGACGTTCCCAAGCACTTCGCTCCTCAGGAGACTGAAATGAAAGACCTGCTCAATCTGTTCAACCAGCAGCGGACCACGATCGACTTCGACGCGATCAAGATCGGCCTGGCCTCGCCGGACCTGATCCGCTCGTGGTCGTACGGCGAGGTCAAGAAGCCGGAAACGATCAACTACCGCACCTTCAAGCCCGAGCGCGACGGCCTGTTCTGCGCCGCCATCTTCGGCCCGATCAAGGACTACGAGTGCCTGTGCGGCAAGTACAAGCGCATGAAGCACCGCGGCGTGGTCTGCGAGAAGTGCGGCACCGAAGTCACGCTGGCCAAGGTACGTCGCGAGCGCATGGGCCATATCGACCTCGCATCGCCGGTCGCGCACATCTGGTTCCTCAAGTCGCTGCCCTCGCGCATCGGCCTGATGCTCGACATGACGCTGCGTGATATCGAGCGCATCCTGTACTTCGAAGCCTTCGTGGTGACGGAGCCGGGCTTGACGCCGATGGAGCGTGGCCAACTGCTCAACGAAGAGCAGTTCATGCAGGCCCGCCAGGAGCACGGCGACGACTTCGAAGCCGCGATGGGCGCCGAGGCCGTCTACGACCTTCTGCGCACGATCGACCTGCAGTCGCAGATGGTGCAGCTGAAGGAAGACATCGCTGCCACGGGCTCGGAGACCAAGCTCAAGCGTTTCACCAAGCGCATCAAGCTGATGGAAGCCTTCATCGAGTCGGGCAACCGTCCCGAGTGGATGGTGATGACCGTGCTGCCGGTTCTGCCGCCCGACCTGCGCCCGCTGGTCCCGCTGGATGGCGGCCGCTTCGCGACGTCAGACCTCAATGACCTCTACCGCCGCGTCATCAATCGCAACAACCGCCTGCGTCGCCTGCTCGAACTCAATGCGCCCGAGATCATCGTGCGTAACGAGAAGCGCATGCTGCAGGAGTCGGTCGATGCGCTGATGGACAACGGCCGCCGCGGCCGTGCGATCACCGGCACCAACAAGCGCCCCTTGAAGTCGCTTGCCGACATGATCAAGGGCAAGCAGGGTCGCTTCCGTCAGAACCTGCTGGGCAAGCGCGTCGATTACTCTGGCCGCTCGGTCATCGTGGTCGGCCCGACTCTGCGCCTGCACGAGTGCGGCCTGCCGAAGAAAATGGCGCTTGAACTGTTCAAGCCCTTCATCTTTTCGAAGCTGCAGCTGCGCGGCCTCGCTACGACGATCAAGGCGGCCAAGAAGCTTGTCGAGCGCGAAGAAGCCCAGGTCTGGGACATCCTCGAAGAGGTCATTCGCGAGCACCCGGTCCTGCTCAACCGCGCACCGACGCTGCATCGCCTCGGCATCCAGGCGTTCGAGCCGGTGCTGATCGAAGGCAAGGCGATCCAGTTGCATCCGCTCGTGTGTACGGCGTTCAACGCCGACTTCGACGGTGACCAGATGGCCGTCCACGTCCCGCTCTCGCTGGAAGCCCAGCTGGAAGCGCGTGCGCTGATGATGTCCTCCAACAACATCCTGTCGCCGGCGAACGGCGAGCCGATCATCGTGCCGTCGCAGGACGTCGTGCTCGGCCTGTATTACATGTCGCGCGCACTGGTGAACAAGAAGGGCGAGGGCATGGCCTTCGCGAATGTCGCCGAGGTCAAGCGCGCGTACGACAATCGCGTGGTCGAGCTGCACGCCAAGGTCAGGGTCCGCATCACCGAGACAGTGGTGTCGGAGGATGGCTCGCGCGCGAAAAAGACATCTCTTGTCGACACCACCGTCGGCCGTGCATTGCTGCAGGAAATCCTCCCCGATGGCCTGCCGTTCGAGCTCGCCAACACGGAGTTGACCAAGAAGAACATCTCGCGCCTGATCAACAGCTGCTATCGCCAGCTGGGCCTCAAGGACACGGTGATCTTCGCCGACCAGCTGATGTACACCGGCTTCGCGTACGCAACGCGCGCCGGTGTTTCGATCGGCATCGACGACATGATCATTCCCGACGAGAAGAAGGGGATCCTTGACGAAGCCGAGACCGAAGTGCTGGAAATCCAGCAGCAGTACCAGTCGGGCCTGGTCACCGCCGGTGAGCGCTACAACAAGGTCGTCGACATCTGGTCGCGCACGAACGAGCGCGTGGCCAAGGCGATGATGGAAGCGATCGGCACCGAGATGGTGGAAGGCAGCGACGGCAAGCAGGTCGCGCAGAAGTCGATGAACTCCATCTACATCATGGCCGACTCCGGTGCGCGTGGTTCGCAGGCGCAGATCCGCCAGCTCGCCGGTATGCGCGGCCTGATGGCCAAGCCGGACGGCTCGATCATCGAGACGCCGATCACCGCGAACTTCCGCGAAGGCCTGAACGTCCTGCAATACTTCATCTCGACCCACGGCGCACGTAAGGGCCTCGCGGATACCGCGTTGAAGACGGCGAACTCCGGTTACCTGACGCGTCGACTTGTCGACGTCGCGCAGGACGTGGTGATCACCGAGTCCGACTGCGGCACGCTCGAGGGCCTGATGATGACCCCGATCGTGGAAGGTGGCGATGTCGTCGAACCGCTGAAGGAGCGCGTGCTCGGCCGCATGGTCGCCGAGGACGTGTTCCTGCCGGGCAATGACGAGGATCCGATCGTCACCCGCAACACGCTGCTCGACGAAGCCTGGGTGTTGCGCCTGGAAGAAGCGAGCGTGCAATCCATCAAGGTGCGCTCGACGATCACCTGCGAGACGCCGTTCGGCGTCTGCGCATCGTGCTACGGACGTGACCTTGGCCGCGGTCACCTGGTCAACCACGGCGAAGCGGTCGGCGTTGTCGCCGCACAGTCGATCGGTGAGCCCGGCACGCAGCTCACCATGCGTACGTTCCACATCGGTGGTGCGGCGTCGCGTGCGGCGGCGATCGACAACATCACGGTCAAGACGAACGGCTCGGTCAAGTTCAACAACCTCAAGCACGTCGCGCACGCGGGTGGCCACCTGGTGGCGGTTTCGCGTTCGGGCGAACTATCGGTGCTGGACAACCACGGCCGGGAGCGCGAGCGTTACAAGCTGCCTTATGGCGCCACGATCACCGTGCGTGACGGTGCGGAAGTCAAGGCCGGCCAGCAGGTCGCCAACTGGGATCCGCATAACCACCCGATCATGTCGGAAGTGAAGGGCTTCATGCGCTTCATCGACTTCATCGACGGCGTCACCGTCATCGAGAAGACCGACGAACTGACTGGCCTCGCTTCGCGCGAGATCACCGACCCGAAGCGTCGTGGTACGCAGGCGAAGGACCTGCGCCCGATCGTGCGCATTGTTGATGGTAACGGCAAGGATCTGCAGATCCCGGGTACCGACCTGCCGGCGCAGTACATGCTGCCGCCGCGCTCGATCGTGAACCTGCAGGATGGCGCGCCGGTCGGCGTGGGCGACGTGGTCGCCAAGATTCCGCAGGAAGCGTCCAAGACCCGCGACATCACGGGCGGCCTGCCGCGCGTTGCGGACCTGTTCGAGGCGCGCAAGCCCAAGGACCCGGCGATCCTCGCCGAGATCTCCGGCATCGTCAGCTTCGGCAAGGACACCAAGGGCAAGCAGCGCCTGATCATCAAGCCGGTCGACGGCGAAGAGCACGAAGAGCTGATCCCGAAGTACCGCCAGATCATCGTGTTCGAAGGCGAGCATGTGGAGAAGGGCGAGACGATCGTGGACGGCGAGCCGAACCCGCAGGACATCCTGCGACTGCTCGGCGTCGAGCCGCTGGCCGTGTACCTGACCAAGGAAATCCAGGACGTCTACCGCCTGCAGGGCGTCAAGATCAACGACAAGCACATCGAGGTGATCGTTCGCCAGATGCTGCGCAAGGTCGAGGTCACCGACGCCGGCGACAGCAAGTTCCTCAACGGAGAGCAGGTCGAGCGCCAGCGCCTGATCGAGGAGAACGCCAGGCTCGCCGGTCGCAATGCGATCACCGCGAAGTACGACCCGGTTCTACTGGGCATCACCAAGGCCTCGCTCGCGACCGAGTCGTTCATCTCGGCCGCCTCGTTCCAGGAAACCACGCGTGTCCTCACCGAGGCAGCCGTCCGTGGCACCCGCGATACGTTGCGTGGCCTGAAGGAGAACGTGATTGTCGGACGCCTGATCCCGGCTGGCACCGGCCTGGCGTACCACAGCCAGCGCCGCCGCAACGCCACCGGCCTGACCGAGCAGGAGTTCGAGACCCTGTCGGCTCCGGCTACTGTCGTTGCAGAGGCGCCAGCGGCCACCGAAGCAGCGGGCGAAGAAGAGTAAGCGTCGCCAGCCGGGCCTACCCACGGGTAGGCTCGGCCATGTATACTCTCGCGGCTAAGTTCAACCGGGTAGCCTCGCGGCCACCCCAGATCACCAAAAGAGGTCGCAGGATGCGCCTCGTATTGGGCCCACGGCAGGGCGGGATCTTCGCGATGCAGTCGCTTCGGCGGCTGCGGCGCACGAGTCGAACTCACGACCGGTCCGTCCGGACGTGAGTTGGGCTTTATTGTCTTGGCCGGCCCCTCGGGGCTGGCCTTCCGCTTTCCACGGGCCCCGGGCCCACACAAAGAGCTCCAAATGGCGACCATCAATCAGCTGGTGCGCAAGCCGCGCAACCCTGAAACCTACAAGAGCGCCTCCCCGGCACTCGCGAACTGCCCGCAGCGCCGTGGCGTCTGCACGCGCGTCTACACGACCACCCCGAAGAAGCCGAACTCGGCACTTCGCAAGGTTGCCAAGGTGCGCCTGACCAACGGCTACGAAATCATTTCGTACATCGGTGGTGAAGGGCACAACCTGCAGGAGCACTCGGTCGTGCTGATCCGCGGCGGTCGCGTCAAGGATCTGCCGGGCGTGCGTTACCACACGGTCCGTGGCTCGCTGGACGCCGCCGGCGTCGCCAAGCGTCGCCAGAGCCGCTCCAAGTACGGCGCGAAGCGTCCGAAGAAGTCCTGATTCCGGCTGGCGCGCGAGCGCCGTCGACTGAAACGAAAGGTACACGCCAATGTCGCGTAAAGGTTCCACTCCGCAGCGCTCGGTCCTGCCCGATCCCAAGCATGGGAGCGACACGATCGCCCGCTTCATCAATATGGTCATGAAGAGCGGCAAGAAGTCGATTGCCGAGAAGATCGTCTACGGCGCCATGGACGTGATTGGCGAGAAGAATCCGAATGCACTCGAACTTGTCGAGAAGGCGCTCGGGAACGTCGCGCCGGCCGTTGAGGTGAAGTCCCGCCGTGTCGGTGGCGCCACTTACCAGGTGCCGGTTGAAGTGCGCACGTCGCGCCGTTCGGCCCTTGCCATGCGCTGGCTGATCGACTCCGCGCGCAAGCGTGGTGAAAACTCGATGCCACGCAAGCTGGCTGCCGAACTGATGGACGCCTCGGAAAACCGCGGTGGCGCCATCAAGAAGCGCGAAGAGACGCATCGCATGGCCGAGGCCAACAAGGCCTTCGCGCACTACCGCTGGTGATCTAGCGCTCGGCGCTACGCGGGCTGCTACGGCCGCCATCCACCGGAGGCCGCCTTCCAAGGCGGCGTCCGGCCATTTGAGAATTCGAAAACTTACGAGAGGGTCCCGTGGCTCGCACCACTCCCATCGAGCGTTACCGCAACTTCGGCATCATGGCTCACATCGATGCCGGCAAGACCACCACCTCCGAACGCATCCTGTTCTACACCGGCGTCAGCCACAAGATCGGCGAAGTGCACGAAGGTGCCGCGACGATGGACTGGATGGAGCAGGAGCAGGAGCGCGGCATCACCATTACGTCGGCCGCGACGACCGCGTTCTGGAAGGGCATGGACAAGTCCCTGCCCGAGCATCGCTTCAACATCATCGACACCCCTGGGCACGTCGACTTCACCATTGAAGTCGAGCGTTCGCTGCGCGTGCTCGACGGTGCGGTGTTCGTGCTGTGCGCCGTCGGTGGGGTGCAGCCGCAGTCGGAAACCGTGTGGCGCCAGGCTAACAAGTACGCGGTTCCGCGTATGGCGTTCGTCAACAAGATGGACCGCACTGGCGCCAACTTTGACAAGGTTGTCGAGCAGCTGAAGTCGCGTCTGGGTGCCTATGCCGTGCCGATGCAGGTGCCGATCGGCGCCGAAGACGGCTTCGAGGGCGTTGTTGATCTTCTGAAGATGAAGGCGATCCACTGGGACGTCGCGTCGCAGGGCACCAAGTTCGAATACAAGGAAATTCCAGCCGAACTCCTCGAGCAGGCGAAGGAAGCCCGCAACTTCATGATCGAAGCGGCGGCCGAAGCATCCGAAGACCTGATGGACAAGTACCTCAACGATGGCGGCCTCGGTGAGTTCGCCATC
>SCUY01000055.1 GCA_004322525.1 Lysobacter sp.
GACACTGCCGGTGTCGACCTGTGCGGATCACCGCCCGAACTGCACAGCGCATTTTCCAACCTCGTGGCGAATGCGGTGCGCTACACGCCCGAAGGCGGCTGCATTCGTATCGTTTTCGCCACCGAACCCGACCCGGCAGGTGGCCAGGGCGTGGCACTCTCGGTCAGTGACACGGGGTATGGCATCCCGGCCGCGCACCTGCCGCGCATCACCGAACGGTTCTACCGCGTCTCCACCAGCCGCTCACGCGAAAGTGGCGGCACGGGCCTGGGGCTTTCGATCGTCAAACATGTGCTGCACCTTCACCAGGCCCGCCTGGACATCGCCAGCGAAGTCGGTGCCGGCAGTTCGTTTTCATGCCATTTCGGCGCATCCCGCGTGCGCAGGCGCCAACCGACGGAGCAAGTCGCATGAGTCCCGATGCCGGACACGAGGATCTTCTGCGGGATCCCTCGCTCTATTTCAACCGCGAGCTGTCGCACCTCGACTTCAATTTCCGCGTGCTCGCGCAGGCACAGGATCCGTCCGTGCCCTTGCTCGAACGCCTGCGTTACCTGTGCATCAGCTGCAACAACCTGGACGAGTTCTTCGAAATCCGCGCCGGCACCCTCCAGCATGCACAGGAGCTGGGCCTGGCCCCGGGGCCCGACGGGCTGGTCGCGACGGAAACACTCTCCCGCATTCATGACCGCGCCGCGGAACTGGTCGCCCAGCAGTACCGCTGCTGGAACGACGTGCTGCGCCCGGCGTTGACCAGCACCGGAATCCGCGTCCTGCATCGCGACGGCTGGACCGAGGCACAGGAGGCGTGGCTGCGGGGATATTTCCGCGACGAAATCCTGCCGGTGCTGTCGCCGCTGGGCCTCGACCCGGCGCATCCATTCCCGAAGATCCTCAACAAGTCGCTCAACATCGTCGTTGTGCTGGAAGGGCGCGATGCATTCGGGCGCGCCGGCCACCTGGCGATCGTGCGTGCGCCGCGCTCGCTGCCACGCATCATCCAGTTACCCGAAAAACTTTCCGGCGGGCCAAGCGACTTCGTTTTCCTGTCAGCGGTGCTATCGGCATTCGTCGACGAACTGTTCCCGGGCATGGAAGTGAAGGGCGCCTACCAGTTCCGCGTGACACGCAATTCCGAATTGCTGGTCGATGAGGAGGAAGTGCAGAACCTCGCGCTCGCGCTGAAAGACGAGCTGCTCGGGCGCGGTTACATGCGCGCGGTACGGCTGGAGATCGCCGAGCAGTGCCCGCAGGACATTGTCGAGACGCTGCTGCAGAACTTCGAGTTGCCGGCCTCGGCCGTCTACCGGATCAACGGGCCAGTCAACCTCAACCGCGTCACGCAGGTGTACGACCTGGTCAAGCGACCTGACCTCAAGTTCCCTCCCTTCACCCCGCGGCTGCCTGCTGGCGTCGAGTCGATGTTCGAGACCATCGCCGACCACGACATGCTGCTGCACCATCCGTTCGACGCTTTCACGCCGGTGCTGGAACTGATCCGCCAGTCGGCCGAGGATCCACAGGTACTCGCGATCAAGCAGACGCTCTACCGTGCCGGCAAGGATTCGCCGATCGTCGAGCACCTGATCCAGGCAGCACGCAACGGAAAGGATGTCACCGTCGTCGTCGAATTGCGGGCCCGGTTCGACGAGGAAGCGAACATCGGTCTCGCCGACCGCCTGCAGGCGGCGGGGGTACAGGTGGTGTATGGCGTGGTGGGATACAAGACCCACGCGAAAATGCTGCTGATCGTGCGACGCGAAGGCGCCAAGATGCGGCGCTACGTGCACCTTGGCACCGGCAATTACCACTCCGGTACCGCGCGCGCGTATACCGACCTGGGCCTGCTCACCGCCGACCCCGACATCGGCCACGACGTGCACCTGATTTTCCAGCAGATCTCCGGCCTCGCGCCTTCGCTGGAACTACGCCGCATGCTGCAGGCGCCCTTCACCCTGCACAGCGGCATGCTGATGCGCATCGAGCGCGAGGCGCAGAACGCGCGCGCCGGCAAGCCGGCATCGATCATCGCCAAGATGAATGCGCTCAACGAGCCACAGGTGATCCGTGCCCTGTATCGCGCATCGCAGGCGGGCGTGCGCGTCGATCTCATCGTGCGTGGCGCCTGCTCGCTGCGACCCGGCGTGCCCGGGGTATCGGACAACATCCACGTGCGTTCGATTGTCGGGCGTTTCCTCGAACACAGCCGCGTGTACTGCTTCGAAAACGGCGGCGAACCGGAACTGTTCTGCGGCAGCGCCGACTGGCTGGAACGCAATCTCCTGCGACGCGTGGAGACCGGTTTCGTGATCCTCGACCCGCGCGTGGCGCGGCGAATCCGTTCCGAAGTGCTGGAAAACTATCTCGCCGACAACGTCAATGCCTGGGAGTTGCAGGCCGACGGACATTACGCACACGTGCAGCCCAATGGCGAAGCCGCGCATTCCGCACAGTTGCGCCTGCTCGCGAAACACTGCGCATGAACAGCCTGCTGCATACGTCGAATCTGGCGCTGAAAGACGGCGACCTGCTGGCAGCGGTCGATCTTGGCTCGAACAGTTTTCACATGGTGGTAGCGAGTTACGTGCTCGGCCAGCTGCGCGTGATCGACCGGATCAAGGAGACGGTGCGGCTCGCTGAAGGTCTCGATGCGAAGGGCGGGCTTTCCACGCCGGTGCGCGACCGCGCGCTGCAATGCCTGGCGCGCTTCGGGCAGCGGCTACGCGACGTTCCTCAACAGCATGTGCGGGCGATCGCCACCAATACGGTGCGACGCCTCGCGCAGCCGCAGGATTTCCTTCTGCCGGCGGAAATTTCGCTCGGACATGCGATCGAAGTGGTATCGGGTCGCGAGGAGGCGCGCCTGGTCTATCTGGGCGTTGCCCACGAGCAGCCACCGAAGCCCGGACAGCTCCGGTTGGTGATCGATATCGGCGGTGGATCCACCGAATTCATTATCGGCAGCGGGTTTGAAGCCATCGAGCGCGAGAGCGTGCAGGTCGGCTGCATTGCCAGCACCCGACGCTTCTTCGCCGACGGGCGCCTGGGGCGCAGGCGTTGGAAGGACGCGGTCGCCGAGATCAGTGCGGAGTTCCAGCAGTTCGCCGGCACGTACCGTTCGCTGGGCTGGGACGAAGTACTCGGATCCTCCGGTACCAACAAGGCCATCGGCGAGATCTGCGCCACGATGAAGCTGACCAAGGGCGCCGTCACTGCCGAGGCGTTACTGGTGGTGCGCGAACGCCTGCTCGAAGCTCCAACGCTCGCCGACATCGACCTGCCCGGCCTGTCCACAGAGCGCAAACCCATCATTGCCGGCGGCCTGCTGGTACTTGAAGCCGCTTTCGAAGCGCTCGGCCTGCAACGGCTCGCGGTGAGCAAGGCGGCGCTACGCGAAGGCGTGCTGCAGGACATGATCGGCCGCGGCAGTGAACAGGACCCGCGCGAGTCGTCCGTCGTGGCGCTGATGGAGCGCTACGGCATCGACCGTGCGCAGGCCACGCGCGTGGAGCTGACCGCACTGCACCTGTTCGACCAGGTTTCCATCACCTGGAAACTCGATGCCGATGACCGGTTGATGCTCACGCGCGCGGCCCGCCTGCACGAACTCGGCCTCGCGCGTGAGCATCAACCGGTCATCGGCATCGAGT
>SCUY01000056.1 GCA_004322525.1 Lysobacter sp.
TGCAGGACATTGCGCAATGGCGCAGGCGGGAGACAACAATCCAGCACCCGCAAGTACTTGCGTCACAACGTCCACTACTCCACGAGAGCCACGGCGACGTCGGCGGCTGTCGCAGACGCGTCGCAGATCTGTCACAAGGGAGTTGGCGCGCCTGGAGGGATTCGAACCCCCGACCAATGGCTTCGGAAGCCATGGAAGTCTAGTGACATCAATGGCTTTGGATCAGGTGCTACTGGTCCAAGAATGACCATTCCGGGCGCTCCGAACGATCCGGGCGAATTGGCGCGACGTCGATTGAAGCCAATCAACCGCTGCTCGCAAGCGTATGGGTGACGCGGCTTGTTGAGTATCGGCCTGCGCCACCCCGCCGAAGTCATTCGACTACCAATTGCTTAGCCGCGCGCTCCAGTCCGCGCAGCACGGGATCGGCAACTTCCTCCGGGAATCCGTTTGGCAAGCTGGCTTCGATCCGGGCCACCACGTCAGGCGTCCGCGCGATCAGTTTCTCGAGGATCGTCTCCATTCCGTGCCCCTCGTCATCCAGCACGCCGAAGCGTTTTCCGAGCGCGAGCCAGTGTCGGCGCCGGATCTCCTTCATCTTCCAGTGCGCGTTGGTTGAACGGACCGCCATCGCGAGGCGGACTTTGTGTTCCGACAGCAGTCCGGGGCCCTCGCCGATGAGCGGCCAGGCTGACATCACGTCGTAGAGCGGCGTGAGCCGGTACGCGCCGCGGGGTCGGATGGACAGGCTGAAGTTCTTCGCGTGCCCGTCCGGGGCGCGCAGCATCCAGAAGACCAGTTGCGCCAGCAGGAAGGTGCGACGGTCGGACTCCGGAGTTACGGACGTCGCGAGCAGCCCCATGATGCGTTCGATGCCCGGGCCTCCGTCCGATTCGTACTTCAGCGCGGCAGGCGTTCCGGTGGCCTGGCAGAAGTCCTCCTGCGGCAACCTTGCCAGCCACGGGCCGGTTGGGCCATCCAGCCAGGCACGGTCGAAGCGCTTCACCGCGAGAACCTTCATGTCCTCGAACTGCAGCGGCTCGCACTCGGCGACGGGCAGCCCGTAGGCCGCGAGTATGCGCGAGCACAGCCATTCGTTTTCGATCGAATGGCTCAGGTCGAGCTTCATGTTGCCGACGAGGCCCATCGGCAGTTTCAGGATGTGGGTCGTGGGCGTCGAGCCGTGCGGTAGGCACCAGCGACCGTCGATCCAGGCGAGCGCGCTCTTTTCCTGGGCGCCGGCGATGGAAATCCTGAAGTCGTCCTCGTCCGTATGCGGCGCGCCCGCCATCGCCGGCGGAGCCACGGTGCCGCGGAGAATCGACGCCACGTCGCCCTCGTCCAGTGGCGTCGCGTCGAGCCTGCGCACGTCGTCGGGCGCCAAACCATCAGGCAGGATCTGCAGCGCACCAACGCAGTCGCGCCCGATCTGAGTCAGCAGGTCAAATGCCTGCGTGGACCGGGCGCGGAAGCGGCGTGCGGCGCGCGCCCGGATCTCCTGGCTGTCCGGCAGCAGGTTCTCGAAATACGCGCGCACGACGTCGCCGCCAAGGGGCAGGTTTCCCGGCGTGAAGGGCAGCGAGAGCGACAAGGGCCGGCCGTGCGCGGCGGCTTGCCAGCCTGCGTCGTATTCGAGGATGTCGCCGGCGCTGGCGTCCAGGCGCCAGGTACCGACGAAATCGCCATTCATCCACAGGCCCAAGGCCTGGCGGCGCGGCGTCCTGCCGGTCCGGGTCGTCACCACCCGGCATCTCCGACCGTACCGTCGGCAGGGCCGGAAGGGTGACCGCGGGGTTGCAGCACCATCTCGACACCCAGGATCCCCAGCAGTTGCAGCAGGCGGTCGACGCTGACCCTGTCGGCGTTGCGCTCCAGGGCGGAGAGCGTCTGCTGGGTAATGCCAAGGCGCTCGGCGAGCTGGCCCTGGGTCAGCCCGGCCTGTTTCCGAAAGCCCTTGATGAGGGCAGGCAACTGTTCTGGAGTGCGGACTGCGTAGTGGTTCAATTTACGCATCCTGAGCTGTGAACTGAGAAAACAGTTTATATGCTGTTTTCTACAGAAACGCAACAGAAGCTGTATTTGACCCGAGGCCGACGAGATCACGTGCTTATGGCGATTCGCTGGCAGCCGCTTGGAGAAATTCAACCACTCCGGCCGCTGGTGGCGCCTGCGTCACAACGTCCAACACTCAATTTCAGCCAATGCGACACGGGCGGCTGTCACAGCCGCGGCACAGATCTGTCACAAGGGGAGTTGGCGCGCCTGGAGGGATTCGAACCCCCGACCAATGGCTTCGGAAGCCACTACTCTATCCGGCTGAGCTACAGGCGCACGG
>SCUY01000057.1 GCA_004322525.1 Lysobacter sp.
GCGCGGCATCCACCGGATGTTGCTGCACGCACGCGCGCTGACCTTTGCCCACCCGGCTACCGGCAAGGCCATGACAGCCGAAGCGCCGGCCGACACCGAATTCATGCGCGTACTCGCGCTGTTCGACACCACGCCGCGAGCATGACCGCCGGCGCGGTGCGTTGACCTGCCGCCACGGATCGACACGCTGCTCGCCTAGAATTCCGGCATGCCGGCCGCGATCGTGATCCCCGAATCCGAAATCACCGAGCGTTTCGTGCGTTCGGCGGGGCCGGGCGGGCAGAACGTGAACAAGGTGGCGACCGCGGTCGAGCTGCGCTTCGACATCGCGAATTCACCGACACTGCCCGAGCCGGTGCGCGAACGCCTGCTGGCACGCCGCGACCGTCGCGTCACTACTGAGGGCGTGCTGGTGCTCAGCGCGCAGCGGTTCCGCACGCAGGAACGCAACCGCGAGGACGCCCGCGAACGGCTCGCCGCGTTCGTCGAGGCCGGGCTGCACGTGCCCAAGCCGCGCGTGGCGACCCGACCGACGCGTGCATCGAAAGAGCGACGGCTCGGCGCCAAGCGCGAGCGCAGTACGATCAAGCGCGGGCGCACCACGCGCGAATGGGACTGATCGATGGGTGAGGGCTATCCGGCGCACGAGGGCGCACCGGGCCGTGTGCCGTCGATGCCGCCGCGCGTGCCGCAGGTGCCACCGAACCGTTTCAGCCGCGGGCTGGGTCGCTGGGTGCTGCGCCTGGGCGGCTGGCGGATGGTCGGTGAACTGCCGGATGCACCGAAGGTGGTGTTGATTGGTGCCCCGCATTCCTCGAACTGGGATGGTATCTGGGGCTTCGCCGCCAAGCTCGCGCTGGGCCTCGACATTCGCGTGCTGGGCAAGGACACGCTGTTCAAGGTGCCGCTGGTGGGCGCGATCCTGCACCGTCTCGGCGTCATCCCGGTGGACCGGACCGCGCCGCAGGGCATTGTCGAGCAGGCCGCGGCGATGCTGCGCGGGGCGGACCGGCTCTGGTTCGGGCTCGCGCCGGAGGGCACGCGACGGCGGGTCGAGAAATGGAAGAGCGGCTTCTGGAAAATCGCGCGCGCGGCCGACGTACCGGTGCTGCCCGTGTACTTCCATTACCCCGACAAGGTGATCGGCATCGGGCCGCTGTGGCGGATGAGCGAGGACTTTGCTGCCGACATGCACCGTATCCGTGCCTGGTACGCGCCGTGGAGGGGCCGCCACCACGGTATCTGAGCCTCAGCGTGCGGCCTGCACCAGCGCCACGAAGGCCTGTGCCTGTGGCGACAGCAGGCGGCCGCGCCGCGTCACCACGCCGTAGCTGCGCGACGGGAAATACGCCGCGAGCGAGCGCGATGCGAGCCGTCCCCGGTCGGCGTCGGTCAGGCAGATCGCGCTGACGATGCTGATCCCGAGCCCCATCGCCACGTACTGCTTGATCACCTCCCAGCCGCCGACCTCGAGTGCGACGGTGTAGGGCACGCGCGCGCGCTGGAAGCCCAGGTCGACCATCCGGTCGGCCGCCTGGCGCTGCGGCGGCAGGATCAGGCCGTAGGGGGAGAGGTCCGCGAGCGCGATCTCCGGCATCGTCGCCAGCGGATGATCCGGCGGGGTGATCAGCATCGGTTCGAACGAGTACACCGGGACATAGGCGAGGTCGCCCTGCACGTCGGGCATCGAGCCGATCACGAGGTCGGCGCCCTCGTCGCGGAGCAGGTGGAGCCCTCCCGCGCCGGTGACGTTATGCAGGCTCAGCCGCACGTCCGGATACGCGGCACGGAAGGCCTGCACTATCCCTGGCAGCAGGTAGGCGATGGTCGAGTTGCCGGCGGCCACGCGCAGCTCGCCTGCATCGAGGCTGCGGAGGCGTTCCCGGAACAGCGTGTCGATCGCCTCCAGCCCCTCCACCAGCGGGCGGGCGAGCTCGTACAGCGCTTCGCCCTCGCGGGTGAGGCTGAGCCGGCGCCCGCTACGTTCGAGCAGCGTCACGCCGAGCTCGCGCTGCAGGGCCTGCAGCTGCAGGGTCACCGCCGGCTGGCTGAGGAGAAGGGACTCCGCCGCCCGTGAGACCGAACCCAGTCGCGCGGTCTGGCAGAACGCGCGCAGCGGCTTGAGGCGGTCGGCCTTGAGGCGCAGCAAGGTGGGCTTTGGCATAGATCAACAATGTATTTAATTATCAAATACTTTGCAGTGATAATTAAATTTGTCAAATATTTTGATTGTGACTATGTCCGGCTGCAGCCATGGATGATCTCCGAATCCTCTGGTGCCGACCTCATGGGCGGGGGCTTGATCTCCCCTGCTTCCGATGCCGATGCCGCCAGCCTCATCACCTTGACCGGTGGGCTCTCCGACTCGCGCACTGCTGGAGGCTTCTACGGGCCGAATAAAAGGCTTGGTACCCGACGATTTGATTCGACCTTGCCTATGGAACCATCTCAAATAACCATCTCAACTAAGACCCGCTTGACTGGCTTCGCGGCTGGTTGCGAGCGGGTCTCCAAAGGCCTATATGTGCTGAACATCCGCCAGGCGCCGGCGCCTGGCGAACCCGAGGATCGGATATGAAACGTTGCTTTCTGGCGATTTTGCTTGTCGCGTCGGCTTTCGGCGTCCATGCGAAGGACGCGAACGATGCAAAAGACGGGGCGATAACGTCTTCCCTTGCGGAAATAAGGGCGGACCAGCTGCGACTGCAGGCCCTTGTCAGCGGGAAAAAAGGTGTATTTGCGGAACTTTCGGAAGATGCCCGTGCCGGCCTCATCGCGCGGCAGCAGCGGATCGCGGCATTGATCGGAACCCACGCCACCGTCGACGAACTCGCGCCGGCCGATCGGCTGAAGCTGTTCAACGAGATTGAAACCGTCAAGGCGGCCGTCACCCGGGCGGAAGACGACCGCAAGATCTGCGAACGGACGCGGACTGTGGGCACCAACCGCTTTCAGATGGTCTGCAGCACAGTGGGGGAACGTCGCGCACAACGTGAGGGTGCCCTCGATGTGCTGCGCCGAGCACAGATTTGCAATAGCGGCATCTGCGGCGGCGGCTGACGGGTTACGGCCTCAGGCGACGGCGCGCTCCAGCAGGCGGTAGCCGATCGCTTCGCTGAGATGCGGCGTCTGGATGCACGCACTTTCGTCGAGATCAGCGATGGTGCGCGCGACGCGGAGGATGCGCATCATCGACCGCGCCGACAGCTGCAGCCGTTCCACGGCGCGCTCAAGCAACTGCTGGTCGGTGTCGCCCAGACGACACGCGGCAGCAGTTTCGGCCTGGCCAAGCCGGGCATTCGGCCCTCCTGCACGCGCTTGCTGGATCCCCCGGGCGCGCACGACGCGTTGGCGCACGGTCGCGCTCGATTCGCCGGGCGGCGCGTCCGTACGCAGCGCTGACGGCGGCAGGCGCGGCACGCTCACATGCAGGTCGATGCGATCCAGAAGCGGCCCGGAAATCCTGCCGCGATAGCGGCGAATCACGTCTTCATGGCAGCGGCAGCGTCCGCTGGCATCGCCCGCCCAGCCGCAGGGGCATGGATTCATCGCGGCGACCAGTTGGAACCTGGCGGGAAATTCCGAACTCCGGGCCGCGCGCGATACCGTCACGACGCCCGATTCCAGCGGTTCCCGTAGCACTTCCAGCGCGCGCCGTTCCCACTCGGGCAGCTCATCAAGGAAGAGCACGCCGTTGTGCGCAAGAGAGATTTCGCCCGGTCGCGGCTGCGTGCCGCCACCGATCAGCGCAACGGCGCTCGCGGTGTGATGCGGCGATCGATAGGGACGGTCGCGCCAGCGTGCGGGGTCCAGGCCCCGCCCGCTGATGGAGGCGATCGCGGCTGACTCCAGCGCTTCGGCCTCGCTGGCTTCAGGCAGGATGCCGGGCAGGCGGGAGGCCAGCAGCGTCTTGCCGCAGCCGGGCGGGCCGATGAACAACAGGTGGTGGCCACCCGATGCTGCGATTTCCAGTGCGCGACGCGCATGGGCCTGCCCCCGCACGTCCGCAAGATCCGGCCCTGCCTCGCGCATGACCGTCGCCGCCTGCGCCCCGGGCAATGGCTCCCGCCCGGTCAGCATCGCGCAGACCTGCAACAGGGTGCGGGCGGTGAAGGTTTCAACCCGGCTTGCGAGGGCGGCTTCCGCGCCATTCCCCGTCGGCACCACCAGGCGACGGCCGGCCTCGCCCGCCGCCAGCGCGGCTGGCAGGACACTGTCGATCGCACGCAATTCACCGGTCAGCCCGAGCTCGCCGATGAACTCATAGCCGCCCAGTGCATCGAGCGGGATCTGGCCGCTGGCCGCGAGGATGCCCAGGGCGATCGGCAGGTCAAAGCGTCCGCCATCCTTGGGAAGGTCCGCGGGCGCAAGGTTCACGGTGATGCGGCGCTGCGGGAACTCGAACTGCGCGCAGGCGATCGCCGCACGTACGCGATCCTTGGCTTCGCGTACCGCCGCTTCGGGCAGGCCCACGATGTTCATCGACGGCAGCCCACCGCCGAGGTGGACTTCTACGCGGACTTCGGGCGCACGGATGCCCGATCGTGCACGGCTGTGCACGAGTGCGAGGTTCATGGACGGCACTCAGTGGCGCGAGGCGATCGGCGTGTCGAGCTGGTGTTCGAGCTCGGCGACGGTGCGCTCGAGGTGCTCGAGCTTCTCGCGCGTCCGCAACAACACGGCGCGCTGCACGTCGAATTCCTCGCGTGTCACCAGATCGAGCCGGATCAGGCCCGTCTGCAGCACGGCCTTGAAGTTCTGCTGCAGCTCCGCGCGCAGTTCCTGTGCGGACTCGCCGCGCAGCCCTGGTGGGACGAGTGAACTGAGGCGGCGGGCGAGGTCGTCGAGCTGGTCGAAATCGATCATGTCTGGTCTCCGGCAGTGCAGGCAGCGTGCCCGCATGCACCGGTGGTCACCGTCGGCTGGCACCGCGGCGCGCTGTCGGAAAAACCCGGCGGCGGCAGCCACTTTATCCTGCACGGCAGGTCATGGCATCCACGCCCCCGCCACGCTTGCCCCAGCCGGTATGCTGGGGGCGCGACAGGAGGAAGCCGATGAAGATGGTCATGGCGGTGATCAAGCCGTTCAAGCTCGACGATGTGCGCGAGGCCTTGGCCGAGGTCGGCGTTACCGGCATCACCGCGACGGAGGTCAAGGGCTTTGGCCGTCAGAAAGGCCATACCGAGCTCTACCGCGGCGCGGAATACGTGGTCGATTTCCTGCCCAAGATCAAGCTCGAGGTGGCAGTGGCGGCGGACCAGGTCGAGGTCGTGGTCGAGGCGATCATGAAGACCGCGGGCACCGGGCGGATCGGCGATGGAAAGATTTTCATCTCCGACCTCGAGCGCGTGGTGCGGATACGTACCGGCGAGCTGGACGGGGACGCCCTCTAGGCGCGTGAGATTGCGCGCGTACAGCGCGGCATCGGCGTCCGGCTAGGCGGTCTGCAGGCGATTACGCCCACCGGCCTTGGCGGCATACAGCGCCGTGTCGGCACGGGAGAGGAGATCACGCAGGCGGGCATCGCCCGGGGACAGGCTGGTGATACCGAGGCTGATCGTCACCCGCACGCCGGGCGCGATGTCCTCCCAGCGCAATGCTTCGACCGCGCTCCGCAGCCGTTCGGCGACCTGCTCGGCGGCATCGCGCGCGCTGTCGGGAAGGATCACCAGAAATTCCTCGCCGCCGGTGCGGCCGATCTCGTCGAACTGTCGCAACACGCCCCGGCAGGCATCGGCGACGCGGATGATGACCTGGTCGCCAGCCAGGTGGCCGTGGGTGTCGTTGATGCGCTTGAACAGGTCTATGTCGAAGGTGACGACGCTGAGGCTGCGGCCGTCCGCGATCGCCTGCGCGATCGCATCCTCACCGATCAGTTCGATCCGGCGGCGATTGGCGATGCCGGTCAGTTCGTCGGTGGACGCGAGCACGCGCAGCCGGCGCGTCCTGACCAGCTGTCGCGCGACGAGCGTGCCAAGCACCAGGATCAACGCTGCACCGAGCGCAAGCGCGCCCCATTGCCAGCGCCGTGCTCGCAGCAGCGCCTGCACCTGCTGGTCGCGCAGCGTTTTTTCACTGCGCAGGCGGCGGTTCTCGAATTCGCGTTGCGAGGCGTCGAACTGCTGCTGCAGCATCAGGCTTCGCTGCTCGCTCGTCGCATCGTGCAGGCGTTCACGCAACTGCACATAGCGCTTGAAGTCATGGAGTGCCGCGCGCGTGTCGCCTGCCGATTCGAGCAGGCGCGCGCGCTCGGGATACAGCATCGCGAGGTAGCGCTCGTTGCGCTCGGCGGCGAAATGCGACTCGGCGCGGTTGAACAAGGCGCGCGCGGCGGCGGCTTCGCCCAGGCCGGCACGTGCCTGGCCTTCCAGCATCGCGAGCATGCCCTCGTTGGAGGTATCCCCGACGGACGCGAAATCCGCGCGCGCAAGTGCGAGGGCACGCAGGGCTGCGGGGTATTCGCCGCGCATCACCCGGGCCGATGCGATACCGAGATAGGCCGAGCCCGCGTCGCCCGCACCCAGGTGCTGGCGGGCCACTTCGAGTGCCTGTCCGTAGGCTTCCAGCGCCGCATCGGCCTGCTGCTTGTCCTCATGCAGGAAGCCCAGCTGCAGCCAGGCGGCCAGTACCGAGAACCAGTCCTGCTCGCGCAGCGCGGTGCGTCGGCTCTGGACAAGGTATTCGTGTGCCTTGCCGAATTCGCCCATGCGACGGTAGGCGACCCCGATGTTCTGCAGGTTGGTATCGATACGGTCCTGCAGGCGCGCCGTTTCGTAGATGCGCTGCGCGGACATGAAGTCGGCGAGTGCCGCGGCATGTTCGCCCAGGAAGGAATGCACGCTGCCGCGAGCTACCAGCCCGTCGGCGATCAGCGCACGATTCTCCGCTTTTCGTGACAGCGCGATCGCCTGCGTGTACAGCGGGATCACGTCACGCGAATTGCCGACCATCTCCTCGAACGCGCCGCGGCAGTACAGGAACCGCGCTTCCAGTTCGGCATCGCCCAGCTGGCGCGCATCCGCCAGGCCCTGTTGCGCATACGCGAGCGATGCCCGTGCATCGTCCGGTGGTTCGAAACAGGCGAGCGAGCGGTACAGCAGTTCGCGGCGCACATCGCCACGCGGAATCAGCGCATGCAGCCGCGCGAGGTCGCTCTTGGATTCCTCCGGGGTGGCCTGCGTGATGTGCTCGTCGTCGATCTGACGGAACAGCGCGTCGAAGTCCTCCGTACGGCCGGCCAACGCCGGCGCGACGACGAGCGCGAGCCCCAGGCCCAGCGATGCGCTCAGCAGCGTTCGGAAACTGGGCATGGGTTCGGGCCGGAGGCGGGCCGGCAAACCCGGCGGGGACCGATCATAAAGGGCGATCAGCCGTCGAGAGCCTCGGCGACGAATGGCGGCGTCGCGAGTGCCCCGAGATGGATATCGGCCGTGTAGTAACGCGTCTTGAGCCGGGCAGTGCGCGCATCGCTGTCGCGAAAACCGAAACTCCCACCCTTGCGCGCGAGCGTGCAGCTCCACCAGCCGGTCGGGTAGCAGGGCTGCGGGAATGGCAGCGTCTTGAACGTGCTGAAGCCGGCCTTGCCCATCTCGGCACGCATCGAGCGGATGAGATCCAGCAGCGCGAGCGGCGACTCGGACTGCTGCACGAGGATGCCGTCGTCCTTCAACGCGCGGAAGCAGCTCTCGTAGAAGGCCTTGTTGAACAGGCCTTCGGCGGGACCAACCGGATCGGTGGAGTCGACGATGACGATGTCGACACTGCCGGCCTCGCGGTTCTTCATGTAGGCGATGCCGTCGTCGAACAGCAGCTCGGCGCGCGGATCGTTATTGGAATCGCACAGCTCCGGGAACCACTTCTCCGCCATGCGCGTGACCTGCTCGTCGATGTCGCACTGCACGGCTTTTTCGACGCCCGAGTGCTTGAGCACCTCGCGCAGGGTGCCGCAGTCGCCGCCGCCGATGATCACCACGCGCTTCGGCGCGGGGTGCGTGAACAGCGCCGGGTGCGACATCATCTCGTGGTAGAGGAAGTTGTCGCGCGTGGTCAGCATCACCGCGCCGTCGATGAGCATCAGGTTGCCCCAGTCGGTCGTCTCGAAGATCTCGATCTTCTGGAACGGCGACTGCACTTCATCGAGCTTGCGGCTGATGCGAAAACCGATCGCCGAGCCGGTGTGCTCGAAGTTCTCGTACTGCCAGCGGGCTGGCGCGTCTGGTTGGCTCATGAAAGGGAACCGGGGGGAGTAAACACCCGAGTGTAGCGGAGCGGGCTGAAGGCTCCGTCGTCGCTTTCCACGCGATTGCGACCGGCCGCCTTGGCCCGGTAGAGAGCGGCATCGGCACGCCGGATCAGCCGGGCAGGCGCGATATCCCCCTCCCGCCATTGGGCGACGCCCGCGCTGGTGGTGATCCTGAGCCCCGGCTGCACAGGCGAGAGGTCGAGTTGTTCAAGCGCCGTACGCAGCCGCTCTGCGATCGCCTGCGCATCCGCGAGGGACGCTCCAGGCAGTACGACGAGGAATTCCTCGCCACCGCTGCGCCCGATGTGATCGCCCTCCCGCATCGCTTCACCCAGCGTGGCGGCGGCAGCGGCGAGCACCCGGTCGCCGACAAGGTGCCCATACGTGTCATTCACGTGCTTGAAATGGTCCAGGTCCAGAGCGATGACGCTGAAGGGCTCCTGGGATGCGCGCAAGCCCCGCGCCGTCCTGCCGGCCATGGCGAGGATGTGCCGACGGTTCGGCAGCCCGGTCAGCGGGTCGGACATCGCCAGCCGGCGCAGCTGCACGGCCTGGCGTCGCTGCAGGACGGCGAGCAGGGCGAGCGTTATCAGCAGTGTCGCGCCCAGTGCCAGCGCCGCCCAGCGCCAGGGCCGCTCGCGCTCGAGGGCGCGCATCTGCTGGCGGCGGCGGGCCTCATCGAGTTGCAATGACGCGCGTTCCATTGCACGACGGCTCGCATCGAACTGCAGGCGCCATGCCGTCACCTGCTCGCCTTCGGTGTCGATGCGCAGCCGCGCGGCGAGCCCCCCATAGCGACGCAGATCCTGCAAGGCGCCTGTCAGGTCGCCAAGCGCCTCGCGGGTATCGGCGCGCGCCACGAGCAGCATCGCCATGTAGCGCGGATTGTCCTGCCGCTGCAGCAGGCGGGCCGCGCTGTCGAAATGAGCGAGCGCTTCCTTCTGACGCCCGAGCATGGCGAGCGCACGCCCGGCGTTGTAATCGAGCATCGGCTCGTTCGCCGCGGTGTTGTCGATGGCGAGATCCCGACGGGCCGCCGTCACGGCCTCCAGCGCCCGGCTCGCCTCGCCGGCTGCCAGCAGGGCGGTGGCCAGGCCCAGCCGCGCATAGCCTTCGTCCAGGCGATCGGTGCCGCGCGCGAGTGCGAGCGCATTGCCGAACATGCGCAACGCGGCGGGCGCCCGCCCGGTTTCCTCGAAAACGTAGCCCTGCTGCATGAACGAAGCGAACCGGTTGGCACGATCCCCGGCGCGCCGTGCGGCCGCCTCGCTCTGCTGGAGATACGGCAGTGCCTGCGTGTAATCACGCATGTGCCGATAGGCGATACCGATGGCGAGCAGGTTGCTGTCAGCGAGGCGGTCGAAATGCCCGCGCTCGTACAGCGCCTGCGCACGCAGCAGGTCCTGCAGGGCGAGGGCCTCATCCCCGCGGTGGGAATAGGCCAGGCCCCGGTAGCTCAGGCCGTCGGCGACGAGGCGGTTGTCTTCTGCACGGCGAGCGAACTCGATCCCGGCCTCGTAGGCGGCTATTTCTCCCGGCTGCCCTGTCGCGCCCAGACCCGCGCCGCGGCAGAACTCGAAGCGCGCCTGCGCGGGCAGGTCATCACGTGCACGCGCCTCCGCCAGGCGTGCTTCCGCGAAACGCAGGCCGCCGGCCGAGTCATGCCAGAAATCCAAGGCGCAACGCATCACGTCGTAACGGCGGGCGCGGCCGGTATCGCCGGGAGGCAATTCCTTCCGCAGGTGGGCGAGCGCGGTGGCGGCGTCCTTTGGCCCGGCGATCGGCTGCTGCCCGGTGTCCAGGCGCTCGAACAGGGCATCAAAGCCGGCCGGCGACGCGATGGCACCGCTGCCCAGGCACAGGGCGCAGACCAGCAGGATCGGTGCAGTCAACGGTCGGGGCACGAGGGTCATCGAAGGGAAGGAATGGCATCTGCGCTGCGGGCACGCAGGTTCACCCGTAGCACTATCGGCACCGGGTAGCTGAACTTGAGCCATTGCGCCCACGGCTCCCGGACCGAAGGGTCGCTCACCGCGTCACCGGTAGAATGCTCGGCCCCCCTTCCGCTGTTGACGAAATGTCCGACTGGTCGCTGGATCTGGCCCGCAAGACCTACTCGATCCCGTTCTGGTCGGAAGGCTATTTCGACGTCGACGGCGTCGGGCGCGTGAGCGTGCATCCGCAGGGCGCAGGTGGCCCGGCAATCGCGCTGGCCGAGGCGGTGGACCGCGCGCTCGCCAGCGGCGCGCAGCTGCCTCTGCTGGTGCGCTTTCCGCAGATCCTCGGCGACCGCCTGCGCAAACTGCAGGAGGCCTTCGCCTGGGCGATCGGCGAGACCGGCTACGGGGGTGGCTACACCGCGGTGTATCCGATCAAGGTCAACCAGCATCGCGCCGTCGCCGGCACGCTGGCCTCGCATGCGGGCGAGGGATTTGGCCTGGAGGCCGGCAGCAAGCCCGAACTGATGGCCGTGATGGCGCTGTCGCGCCCCGGCGGGCTGATCGTCTGCAACGGCTACAAGGACCGCGAATACATCCGCCTCGCGTTGATTGGCCGCAAGCTCGGGCTGGAGACGTTCATCGTCATCGAGAAGCCGTCCGAGCTGTCGCTGGTGATCGAGGAAGCGCAGGCGCTCGGGGTGATTCCCGGCCTGGGCGTGCGCATGCGGCTGGCGTCGCTCGGCGCCGGCAAGTGGCAGAACAGCGGCGGCGACAAGGCCAAATTCGGCCTCTCGCCCCGTCAGGTGCTCGACCTGTGGAAGCGCCTGCGCGACGCCGGCATGGGCGACACGCTCGGCCTGCTGCATTTCCACATGGGCTCGCAGATCTCCAACGTGCGCGACATCGCCAACGGCATGCGCGAGGCGACCCGCTACTTCATCGAGTTGTCGAAACTCGGTGCGAACGTGAAATACATGGACGTCGGCGGCGGCCTGGGCATCGACTACGAAGGCACGCGTTCGCGCAGCTACTACTCGATCAACTACGGCGTGCGGCAGTACGCGCTCAACATCATCCAGCCACTTGCCGACGCCTGCGAGCAGGCCGGCCTGCCACCGCCGCGCGTGATCACCGAATGCGGCCGCGCGATGACCGCGCACCACGCGATGCTGGTCACCAATGTCAGCGAAGTCGAGCGCGCCCCCGAAGGCCGCGTGCCGGACGTGCACGACGACGAGCCGCTGGTGATCCGTCACCTGCGCAGCATCCACACCGAACTCGACACCCGCCCTGCGGTCGAGCTGTTCCACGAGGCGCAGCATTACCACGCCGAGGGCCTGTCGGCCTATGCGCTCGGGCAGATCGACCTGGTGCATCGTGCACGGATCGACGACCTGTTCTACGCGATCCTGCACGGTGTGCGCGCACGCCTGAGCGCGACCGAAAAAACGCAGCGCGCGGCACTGGACGAAATCGACGACCGGCTGGTGGACAAGTATTTCGTCAACTTCAGTGTCTTCGAGTCGATGCCCGACGTCTGGGCGATCCAGCAGGTATTCCCGATCATGCCGATCGAGCGGCTCGACGAGCGCCCGGAGCGCCGTGGCGTGATCGCCGACCTCACCTGCGATTCCGATGGGCGCGTCGATACCTACGTCGAGAACGAAACGCTGTCGACATCGATGCCGCTGCACGCGCCGCGGCAGGGCGAGGTGTACAGGATCGGCTTCTTCCTGGTCGGCGCTTACCAGGAGATCCTCGGCGATATCCATAACCTGTTCGGAGACACCGATGCCGTCGCGGTTCAGGTGAATGACCAGGGCTTCGAATTCGTGCAGCAGCGGCGCGGCGACACCATCGACGTGATG
Organism: Lysobacter sp.; assembly: GCA_004322525.1. Classification (GTDB taxonomy): domain Bacteria; phylum Pseudomonadota; class Gammaproteobacteria; order Xanthomonadales; family Xanthomonadaceae; genus Cognatilysobacter. Next base: position 12,051 of record SCUY01000057.1, read on the forward strand.
CTCGACTATGTCGGGTACGATGTCGGCACGTTGCGGCAGGCCTACCGGGATAAGGTTGCCGCCGCCGGGCTTCAGGCCGACGAGTCGCTGCGGCTCAACGAGGCACTGGAAGCAGGCCTGACCGCCTACACCTATCTGGACGACACGCCGCTCGACTGAGCGCGCAGGGAAAACGCAATGAAAACCGGATTCATCGGCCTCGGTGCGATGGGCGCGCCGCTGGCGCGGCATGTGCATTCGCGCGGGTTCCTCACCGTCGTATCGACGCGCTCGCAGGAAAAGGCGGATGCCTTCGCCGCCGAGCTCGGCGTGCGGGCCGCGCGCTCGGCACAGAACTTCGCCGACTGCGACATCGTCGCCCTCTGCGTGCCGCTTGATGCCGACGTGCTGGAAAACATCACCGGCCTTGCCGAGGTGCTCAAGCCGGGCGCGATCGTGATCGACCATTCAACCGTCGCGATGGACACGGCGCGACGCGCGGCTGCGATGCTGGCGGCGCACGATATCGGCTTCCTCGATGCCCCGGTGTCCGGTGGCGTCGAAGGTGCGCGCAACGGCCGGCTGTCGGTGATGGTGGGCGGGCGCGAGGACGTGCTCGACAAAGCGCGCGCAATGCTGGACTGCTATGCCGCACGCATCGCGCACATGGGCGATACCGGCGCCGGGCAGGCCACCAAGGCGGTGAACCAGGTGCTGGTCGCGGGTATCAACGAAGCGGTCTGCGAGGGATTAGCGCTCGGCGAGAAGCTCGGGCTGGACGCCGGGCGCCTGTTGCCGACGCTGCTCGCCGGCGCGGCGTCGAACTGGTTTCTGGAAAAACGCGGCGCGTCGATGCTGCGCGACGAATTCGCGCCGGGCTTCAAGAGCGCGCACATGCTGAAAGACCTGCGCATCGTGCAAGGCATGGCGCAGGAAGCGGGCATCCGTTCCACGGTGATCGATCAGGCGCTGTTCGATTATTCCGAGCTGGTCGAACGTGGCCTGGGCGAAGCCGACACTTCGGCGCTGATCAGTCTAAAACGCGCGCGCTGAAGGCGCTCAGCGCAGGCGGGCAAGTGCCGGCGGCGGCCAGCGCCGGGCAACGTACTCGCCCACCCATGCCGCCAGCACGGCGGCTGTCGCGGTGAGCAGCAGCCCGAGCAGATTGTTGCGTACGAGCCAGCTGCCGGTGCCCTCCACCTGCGGCGGCGCGAGTGCCCAGGCGGCGATGAGGCTCGCGAACCCGATGAGCACGACCAGCGCCGGCGCGAGAAAACGGAACGGCCGCCCGCCGAGGTAGCCGCCGAGCCCCATCGCGATGGCCACCGCGAGCAGTTCGGTGGTCGGCAACTGGCCGATGCGCGTCATGATGCCTCCCATCCCCGGCTGGAGCCGCGACAGCACGATGGTCAGCACGAGCAGCACCATGGCGGCGACGGTACAGGCGAGCAGCGTGCGCAGGGTCATGGCGATGGCATCCGGATCGGTGGCGACAGTCTAGCCGCCCGCCCCGCTCACCTTGACCGCCAGTGCGGAGAGGCCACCCGCGGCGAGTTTACGTTTCGCCTCGGCGAGGTCGCTGGCGCTGCCATACGGGCCCATCCGCACGCGATAGACAGTGCTGCCGCGGATCTGGGCGGTTTCAACGCGGGCACCAACGCCGAGCAGGGCGATCTTCGCCTTGAGCTCCTCGGCCTGGGCGGAGGCCTGGAACGCGCCGGCCTGCAGGAGATAGCGGGCCGATGGCGTCGGCACTGCCTCGGCCTTCGCCGCAGGCGCGGGGACGGAGTCGGCCTTTGCGGTTGCCGATGGCGCGCTCGTGGCGGGCATGGTGTCGTCGACCGGGGCGGGTAGTGGCATGGCCGTGCCGGTGACAGGGGCGGCCGCATCGACCGCAGGCTTGTCCTCCGCCTTGGCCTGCTGCTGCTCGGCTTTCTCGCGCGCGGCGAGTTCAGCATCGCTGACCGGCGTCTCCTTGCCCGGCAGCAGGGTGTAGAAGTCGAAGTTGCCCGGCTTCGCTTCGCCCTTCGCCGCCTTCGCGGGGACAGCCTCGGCAGGCATGTCGTCCTCGACCACCGCTTCCTCGTTCACCGGCTGCGGCGCCGCATCCGGGTTGGGTCTGGGCCGGAAGAAACCGTCGCCGTTGCGGGTCATCAGCCGGGGCACGGCCAGCACTACCAGCAGCGTGACCGCCACGCCGATCACCAGCCACGCCCAGCCAGGCAGCGCTCCGTTGCCGCTGCCCGAGCGACGGGCCTGCGTCTTGCCACGTTTCGATTGCGCCACTTACATCACCTCGGGGGCGGAGACGCCCAGCAGGCCCAGTCCATTGGAAATCACCTGACGCGTCGCTGAAGCGAGCGCGAGACGCGCATTGCGCACCGCTGCGTCGTCGACCAGGAACTGGTGTTCGTTGTAATACGACTGGAACCCCTGTGCGAGCTCCAGCAGGTAGACGGCGATCTGGTGCGGCTCGAGGTCACGGCCCGCCGTCTCCACCACCTCCGCGTAGCGCGACAGCAGCGCGACCAGTTCATGTGTGGTCGCATCGTCGAGGTCCAGTGGCCGCGACAGGCCGTCGTCGAGATCGAACGACATCCCGCGTTCGCGCAGCTGGCGCATCAACCCGCACATGCGCGCATGGCTGACCTGCACGTAATACACCGGGTTGTCCATCGACTGGCTGCGCGCGAGGTCGATGTCGAAGGTGAGTTGCGAATCGGGCTTGCGCGCGATCAGGAACCAGCGCACCGCATCGGCGCCTACCTCGTCGATCAGGTCGCGCAGCGTGAGGTAGCTGCCCGCGCGCTTGGAGAGCTTTACCTCCTCGCCGCCGCGCATCACCGTCACCATCTGGTGCAGCACGTATTCCGGCCACCCCTGCGGGATGCCGCAGTCGAGCGCCTGCAGCCCGGCTTTCACGCGCGCCAGCGAGCCGTGGTGATCCGCGCCGAGCTCGGTGATGGCGCGCTCGTAGCCGCGCTGCCATTTGCTGAGGTGGTAGGCGACGTCCGGCACGAAATAGGTGTAGCTGCCGTCGGACTTGCGCATCACGCGGTCCTTGTCGTCGCCGAAAGCGGTAGTGCGCAGCCACAGCGCGCCGCCTTCCTTGTAGGTGTGCCCATGCGCGATCAGCTCGCGCACGGTCTCCTCGACCTTGCCGTCCGTGTAGAGCGAACTCTCCAGGAAGTAGACGTCGAATGACACGCCGTAGGCGGCGAGGTCGGCGTTCTGTTCGCGACGCAGCCAAGCCACCGCGAAGGCGCGGATCGCGTCGAGATCGCCGGCGTCCTTCGCGGCAACCACGGTGTGGCCATCGACCTCGACGCTGTCGCCGCGCAGGTAGGCGGCGGCGACATCCTTGATGTAGTCGCCGCGGTAGCCGTCTTCCGGCCAGCCCGCATCGTCCGGCCCGCGACCCTGCGCGCGCGCTTGCACCGAGATGGCGAGGTTGTTGATCTGCGCGCCGGCGTCGTTGTAGTAGAACTCGCGCGCCACGTCCCAGCCGTTGGCCTCGAGCACGCGCGCGATGCAGTCGCCGATCACCGCGGCGCGGCCATGGCCGACATGCAGCGGGCCGGTCGGGTTGGCTGACACGTATTCGACACCCGCGCGGTGGCTGCGCCCGGAGTCATTGCGACCGAACCGTTCGCCCTGCGCGAGCGCCTTGCGCAGCGTCTCGCGCCACGCACTCTCCGCGATGCGGAAGTTGATGAAGCCCGGCCCCGCGATCTCGATCGACGCGATCGCAGCGTTGTTCGGCAGTGCATCGACCAGCGCCTGTGCGATCGCACGCGGGTTCGACTTCGCGGACCTGGCGAGCAGCATCGCCACGTTGGTCGAGAAGTCACCCTGCGCGCGGTTCTTCGGCCGCTCGATCACGAAGTCCGGCGTGGTGGCGTCGGCAGGCACGGTACCGGCGGCGCGCAACGTTTCGACGGCCTGCGCGACGAGGGCGCGGAGGGTGGATTTCACGGCGATCCGGAGTGCGGGGGCGGGGCGGCATTGTAAGGGCGGACGTCGCCGGCGGCCGCCGTGGTCGTCACATCCAGCCGCGCGCGGCCATCGACACCGGCGGGCCATCGCCGACGACGAAATGGTCGAGCAGACGCACGTCGACCAATGCCAGCGCCTGTTTCAGGCGGGTGGTGACCGCGCGGTCCGCCGCGCTGGGCTCCGGGTTCCCGCTGGGGTGGTTGTGCCCGACGATCAGCGCCGCGGCATTGTGCGCCAGGGCCCGCCGGGCGACTTCGCGTGGATGCACCTCGGCTCCGTCGAGCGTGCCGCGGAAGAGCTCCTCGAAAGCAATCACCCGGTGGCGGGTATCGAGGAACATCGCGGCGAATACCTCGTGTTGCAGGCCCCTGAGGCGCTGGGTGAAATAGCGGCCGGCCGATGCCGGATCATGCAGCGCGACGCCGCGCTCGAGGTCGGCGGCGAGCACGCGCTGGCCGATCTCCAGCGCCGCGGCCAACGTGCAGGCACGGGCCGGGCCGATACCGTGCAGATCCGCCAATGCCGCCGGCGTGCGTTCCAGCAGGGTGCGCAGCGGCCCGTGCGCGGCCAGCAGTTCGCGGGCGGTGGCGACCGCATCCCGCCCCCGCGTACCCGAACCCAGGAACAGGGCGACCAGTTCGGCATCGGACAAGGCGCCGCTGCCTCGCGCGAGCAGTTTTTCACGTGGACGCTCGCTCTCGGGCCAGTCGCGTATGTGCATGTGTCCCTCCGTGGACGACATCGATCCTTCGACGGTCATTTGACGCGATATGCGGCGCTGCCGCGATCGGACCCCGGTGCACGTTCGGGTAAGCTGTCAGCCGCTTCGTTGTAGGACTTTCCCTTCGTGACCGCGCTTTCCGGCCACCGCATCCTGCTCTGCGTGACGGGCGGCATCGCCGCCTACAAGGCCGCCGATCTCGTGCGTCGCCTGCGCGAGGCAGGAGCGGACGTGCGCGTTGCGATGACCGGTAACGCGGCCCGCTTCGTCGGCGCCGGCACCTTTCAGGCGCTGTCCGGCCAGCCCGTGCGCACCAGCCTGTGGGACGAACACGCCGAGGCCGCGATGGGCCACATCGAACTCGCGCGCTGGGCCAGTGCCGTGGTCGTCGCGCCGGCCAGCGCCAATACGCTCGCGCGACTCGCGCATGGCCTCGCGGACGACCTGGTCAGCACCCTGTGCCTGGCGACCGAGGCGCCGCTGGCCGTCGCCCCGGCGATGAACCGGGTGATGTGGGCGCATCCGGCCACGCAGGCGAATGTCGCCACGCTCCGCGGGCGCGGCGTGCTGGTGCTCGGCCCGGCGACCGGCGACCAGGCCTGCGGCGAGACCGGTGAAGGCCGCATGCTGGAGCCGCTGGAGATCGTGCAGGCGCTCGCCGGTGG
>SCUY01000058.1 GCA_004322525.1 Lysobacter sp.
CTGGGAATTGCACAACAGCGAGCAGCGTCTGCACGGTGGGACGCTGGACACCATGGCCTCGTACATCGGCGGGTCGGAATTCTGGTTCGAGTCATTCCAGAACTGGCAGAGCGAATTCCTCTCGGTGGTCGCGCTGGTGCTGTTGTCCATCATGCTGCGGGAGAAGGATTCCACCGAGTCGAAGGACGTCGAGGCGCCGCATTCACAGACCGGTGACTGACAGTCCCCGTGCCGCCGCTCCTACAATGCCGGCATGACCACGCTCTTCATCTCGGACCTGCACCTCGATGCCGGACGCCCGGAGGCGACGCAGCTGTTCCTGCGCTTCCTGCACGACGAGGCGCCCGGTGCGCGGGCGCTGTACATCCTCGGCGACCTGTTCGAGGCCTGGGTCGGCGACGACGATCCCTCGGCGCCGGGTGAGGCGGTCGCCTCGGGTATCCGTCGCGTCGTGCAGTCCGGAACGCCGGTGTACTTCATACGCGGCAACCGGGACTTCCTGCTGGGTTGCGGATACGCGCGGCGCGCGGGCATGCGCATCCTCCCCGATCCCGCCGTCGTCATGCTCGACGACCGACCGGCCCTGCTGCTGCACGGTGACCTGCTGTGCACAGCGGATACCGGCTACATGGCGTTCCGCGCCCAGACGCGCGCGCCGGCATGGCAGGAGCGTTTCCTCGCGCAGCCTTTGGCGGCGCGCCAGGCATTCGCGCAGCAGGCGCGCGAGCAGAGCCGCACGCACCAGTCCGCCCTCGTGGAGGCCGGCACGCTGGAGGCCATCACCGATGTCACACCCGATGCCGTTGCGAACTATTTCGCCCTGTACGGCGTCGACCTGATGATCCACGGACATACACACCGCCCCGCGATCCACGCGCTCGACGTCGGTGGGCATGCCTGCCAACGCATCGTGCTCGGCGACTGGTACGAACAGGGTTCGGTGCTGCGCGTCGATGCCGGCGCCGTGCGGTTGGATACGCTTCGCTGACGCCGCCTAGCCGGCGAGTGCTTCGAGTGCGGCGAGTTCTTCCGCGTCGAAGCCGGCCTCAAGCCGTGCCTCGTGGTTGAACGGGCCGTACAGAACGCTACGCGCGTATTCGTCGAGCAGCGCGCGGAAGGTCGAGTGCGGCTCCAGGCCCCGTTGCGCGCAGTACCAGCGGAACCAGCGGCTGCCCGCCGCCACGTGGCCGACCTCCTCGCGCAGGATCACCTCGAGGATCCCGGCAGTGTCACCGTCGCCGAGCTGCCGCAGTTTCGCGATCATTCCCGGCGTGACGTCGAGCCCACGCGCTTCGAGCACGCGCGGCACCAGCGCCATGCGCGCGAGGCCATCGTGCGCGGTCTTCAGTGCCATCTCCCACAGGCCGTTGTGCGCGTCGAAATCACCGTAGTCGCGATCGAGGGACTGCAGCCGCGTGCGAAGCATCTGGAAGTGCCGCGCCTCATCGGCAGCGACGGCGACCCAATCCGCATAGAAGGCGGGCGGCAGACCGCGGAACCGGTAGACCGCATCCCAGGCCAGGTCGATCGCATTGAACTCGATGTGGGCGATGGCGTGCACGAACGCAGCGAGGCCTTCGCGCGTGCCGAAGCCGCGCCGGGGCAACGACCGCGCGGCGACGAGCACGGGCCGCGGTGGACGGCCAGGCATCGCGACAGGTTCCGGCGGCGGTGCGTCCTGCTTCGGTGCCAGCGCGCCTGCCGCGAAGCGCCGCGCCGCCTCGAGGGTCCGCGCGAGCTTCGCGTCGGCTGTCTCCGCGAGAAGACAGCTGTGCGCGACGGCATGCAGGCAGCCCACTGCGATCACGCGTCGTCGATATCGTCGCCGTCTTCGTCGACGGAGGCTGCCGCCGAACAGCTCCATCCGTCCGGATAACCTTCGAACGCCTGTGCCACCAGCGCGAGTTGCTGCTCCAACGCGGTGATCGCCGCATGCGACGCCGGCATGTGGCGGCGGACGCTGACCATCCAGATCCCCTCCTCGTCAACCTCGGGCGGCGAGACCAGCAGCTCCGGCAGCATGGCGGCCTGCCCGGCGAAGCCGTGTGCCTGCGCTTGTTCGCCGAACACGAGATGGAAATCGATCCCGCGTGGAAGGCTCAGGTCGTCGCCGTCGTCGAACATCCGTCGCAGCACCTCGCCATTCTCATCGTCGGGGATCAACGCACGCTGCAGCGATTTCGTCGTCTCCATGTCAGCCCGCCCGCCGTGCCTGCTTGGCCACGTCGGAGCGCACCTGCTTGATGCGGTCGAAATAGCCCTCCTCCACGCCGGTCACGTACTCGCCGCTGAAGCACGACGAATCGAACTTCCCGATGCGGTTTTTCGGCCCGGACACGGCCTCTTCCAGATCTTTCAGATCCTGGTAGATCAGCCAGTCGC
>SCUY01000059.1 GCA_004322525.1 Lysobacter sp.
GCACTGACAAGCCCCACGCATGGCGCACTGCAGCGCCCGATCTGGAATTGCAGGCATGGGCGCGAACGGTTGCGGAACACCGTGTCCTCGCAGCTGCGCAACTTGAACAGCTTGTGCATGAGGTTGAGCGTCTCGCGTACGGCACCCACGCTCGCATACGGGCCGAAATATCGCCCTGGCTGCGAGCGCGGCCCGCGATGCACGGCGATGCGCGGGGTGTCCTGTCCCGTAACGAGAACGTAGGGATAGCTCTTGTCATCGCGCAGCAGCACGTTGTAGCGGGGCTTGAGTGACTTGATCAGCTCGTTTTCGAGGATCAGCGCCTCCGCTTCGGTGCGGGTGGCGGTGACTTCCATGCACACGATCTGCGAGATCATCGAAGCGATACGTGCGTGCTTCGGCGTGTTGTTGAAATAGCTCGACACGCGATGCTTCAACGCGCTCGCCTTGCCGACGTACAACACAGCCCCGTCCACGCCGATCATGCGGTACACGCCGGGCGCGGTGCTCAGATTGCGGACGAATTCCTTGCCGTCAAATGCGGGCGCTACCGGTTTCATCGGCCAGGACACCTGCAGCAACAGCACGGCGGGTGGGAACAGGGCATTCGACGGGGCAGCAAGGGCGGGCGCCGATTATCGCGGACGGCAGCTGAGCCGCGGCATCAACCGGAGCACGTCGCCAGGAAGTGGGCGGCGCGTTCCAGGTCATCCATGGTGTCGACCCCCGGCGGGAACGGCGCGGGGGCCAGGCCGACCGCGATTCGATGCCCCGCCTCGAGTACCCGCAGCTGTTCGAGTGATTCGATGGTCTCGAGCCGGCCCGGCGGCATCGCGGCAAAAGCCTGCAAAAACCCCGCCCTGTAGGCATAGATGCCGATGTGGCGCAGCCAATGCCCCCCCGGTGGCAGCGTGCCGCGATCGTCAGCGAAGGCATCCCGCGGCCATGGAAGCGGCGCGCGGCTGAAATACAGGGCATCGCCGGAACTGGCCAGCACGACCTTCACCGCATTCGGATCCAGCAGCTGCCCGATGTCCTGCACCGGGGTAGCGAGCGTCGCCATCGGCGCCCCGCTGCTGCCCGGCAACTGCGCGACCGCACGAATGCCGTCGGCCGGCGCGAACGGTTCGTCACCCTGCAGGTTCACGACGATGGTGTCGTCCGGCCAGCCAGCGATGCGCGCGCATTCGGCAAGCCGATCGGTGCCCGAAGCATGGCCCGGCGCGGTCATCGCGATGCGCACGCCGCTCCCCTGCAATGCCTCGGCGATACGTGAGTCATCGGTGGCGACCCACACCTCGCGGGCGCCGGCGTCGAGTGCACGCCGCACGGTGTGGAGGATCAGCGGCTCGCCCGCGAGCAGCCGCAAGGGCTTACCCGGCAGGCGGGTGGACGCGAACCGTGCGGGAATGGCGACGACGAATCCGGTCATGGCGGTGCGCTGGAACGCAGGCGGTCGAGACGGTCGAGAAATGCCGCCCAGAACGCCTCCGGCAATTCGGCGACGACGGGAACGGCATAGGCATCATCGGGTGCGATCGCCGCACATTTCATCGCGTCTTTTTCTGTCATGAGTACCGGCAGGCGACTGGTGAATGCGAGATCGGAGGCCCGAAACGCG
>SCUY01000060.1 GCA_004322525.1 Lysobacter sp.
GCCCGCGGAGGCGCCGGCCGTGCAGGCGGCACTGGCCGAGGCGCAGCGCGCGGTGCAGGGGAGGGGGCGTGCGTTTCTGCGCCCGTCCGGCACCGAGCCGGTCGTGCGCGTCACGGTCGAGGCCGAGAACGAGGCACTGATGCAGTCCACGCTTGATGCACTCGTCGTGGCCGTGGGCGCCGCCGCGGCCTGAACCTTTTACCCGTCGGCCCATCGCGGCCGGCCACTGCAGGCATTACGACATGAGCCAGATCCCGACCCTCGACATCCAGCGCTTCACCCAGGCCGGCTCGACCGCCGATCGCGATGCCTTCGTCGCCGAGCTCGGTGCCACCTACCGCGAATGGGGATTCGCCGGCATCCGCAACCATGGAATCGACCCGCAACTCATCGAAAGCGCGTACCGGGTATTCGCAGACTTCTTCGCGCTGCCGGACGAGGTAAAGCGCAGGTATCACATCGTGGGCGGCGGCGGCGCGCGTGGCTATACGCCGTTCGGCGTGGAAACGGCGAAGGGTGCGCAACACTTCGATCTGAAGGAGTTCTTCCATATAGGCCGCGAGATCCCGCGCGATTCGCGCAATGCCGGTGTGATGCCCCCGAACGTATGGCCGGACGAGGTGCCGCAGTTCCGCGAGGTGGGTTACCGCCTCTTTCGGGAACTCGATGCGCTTGGCTCGCGGATGCTGAGCGCTCTCGCCCGGCACATCGGGCTGCCCGAGAACTATTTCGCCGACAAGACCGACGAGGGCAACTCGATCCTGCGCCCGATCCATTACCCGCCGATCACTACGCCGGACGTGCCCAACGTGCGCGCCGGCGCGCACGAGGACATCAACCTGATCACGCTGCTGGTCGGTGCCAGTGCAGAAGGTCTCGAAGTGCGTTCGCGCAAGGGCGACTGGGTGCCATTCACCGCGCAGGCCGACACCATCGTCGTCAACATCGGCGACATGCTGCAGCGCCTGACCAACCACGTGTATCCGTCGACAACGCATCGCGTGGTCAATCCACCGGGTGATAAAGCGCGCCAGCCGCGCTACTCGACGCCGTTCTTCCTGCACCCGAACCCGGATTTCGTGATCGACGTGCTGCCGTCCTGCATCGCCGCCGACAACCCGAGCCGCTATCCCGAGCCGATCACCGCGCAGGGATATCTTGAAGAACGGTTGCGCGAGATCAAGCTGAAGTGACCATGTTCCGAAAAAACCCGGCATTCGCCGGGTTTTTTGTTGCGATGCCAACGCGATGCCGGCTCACGTCATCCAGAAGAACACTGCTGTCATGCGCTTCGTCTCGAGCGTGCGGCCGCAGTAGCGACTGGCGCTGTGGATGAGATTCGCGCGGTAGAGCAGCAGCCGGTTGTAGCGGGCTGGAATCGCGACATCGTGGCTGAAGCTTCCGGGCGATACGAACCGCGTGCCGAATGCTTCGACGAGATTGTTGTGCGGCGGCATCACGCTGTTGCCCCCCAACTGGCCGCTCGACAGGCGCTGACGGAAGAAACTGGTGCCGCAGTCGGCAGGCGTCGACGGGTTCAGGTAGAGCACTGCTGCGTACCGGCAGAGCGCGCGCGAGTCGGTATGCGGCCTTACCTCGCCTTCGTCCTCGCCGACGAGCTGGATGCAGTTGTGGTTGAGCGTCGTGCCGTCGGGCGAGGCCTGCACACCGAGCCGTGCAGCGCCGGTGAGCGCCTTGACGCGCACTTCGAGGCCGGCAAGCTCGTCCGCTTCAAGCCCTGGCATGATCCGCATGCCCGGCCAGCTCTCCTCACGATGCGGCCAGCCGAGCGCCCAGTCGGTTCGCGCGAGGGCGCGTTCGCGGACGCTGTCGGGATCGGGCAGTACATCGTCGACGAGCCAGTAATCGCGGCCTTCGGTGGGTTTTCGATAGGGCAGGACGGGCAGGGCGCGCGGGGCAGGGGGCATGTGGCGACTATACCGGCGCTTCGGGGCGGAGCTGGAGGCCTGCATCGAGCAGTGCGCTGCGCCAGGCGTGCGCTTCTGTTCGGTCGATGGTGCGCGGTTTGCCGGGCTGGTCGACGGCAGCCGGACCCGGCACACGCCGGCAGGAACCGCCGACGCCGGTACCTGCCGCAGGAACATGGCCTCGGCCGCCGCGCCATTGAACAAGATGGACTGCAGTGACGGATGCGCAGCGAAGAACACTCTGAAATCGTTCGCGAGCGCGCCGCGGATCGCGCTGTGGAGGCTGCCTTCCCGTTCGCTTTGCGCGATGAGGTCCATAGCGCCATACCGGCGGCGCGCGTCAGGTGACCGCTCATCGTACGGAAGCGCCGACGAACCGGTCCATGAAGCGACAGAAAAGATTCTGCGGATGCGCGTAGTAGCGCGACTGCCGTAAAGATCGGAAGAGC
>SCUY01000061.1 GCA_004322525.1 Lysobacter sp.
CCAGCTCGCCCATGCTGTCGTGTTCGATGCGGACCTTGCTGCCTGATTTCGCCATCGTGGCCTCCCATGCGGATGCCACGAGGGTACGCCGCGCATCGTCAAGGCGCCGGATCAGGCCCGGCCCACGGCATGCGCCCTGTAAAATCGGCGCTCCCTTCCCCGCCCGGCCCGCCATGTCCCCGTCCGCCGATACCGCGCTGCTCGCCCTCTCGCCGCTCGACGGCCGCTATGCGGGCAAGGTCGACGCGCTGCGGCCGATCTTCTCCGAGTTCGGGCTGATCCGGGCGCGCGTGCGGGTCGAGATCGAATGGCTGATCGCACTGGCCGCCGAGCCGGCGGTAATTGAACTCGCACCGTTCGACGATACGGCGGTGGCGCGGCTGCGCGCCTTCGCCGACGGGCTGTCGGTGCAGGACGCGGCCCGCGTGAAGGAGATCGAGCGAACGACCAACCACGACGTCAAGGCGGTCGAATACCTCATCAAGGAGCGCCTGGAGGACGACGCGGAACTCGCGCCAGCACTCGAGTTCGTGCATTTCGCCTGCACGTCGGAGGACATCAACAACCTGGCCTACGCGCTGATGCTGCGCGAAGCCCGCGACGCGGTGATGGCGCCGCGCCTGCGCGAGCTCGTGGCGACGCTGCGCGGCATGGCGCATGCACACGCCGACCTGCCGATGCTCTCGCGCACGCATGGGCAGACGGCCTCGCCAACGACGGTCGGCAAAGAGATGGCGAACGTTGTCGCACGCCTGGAGCGCCAGCGCGATGTGCTCGAAGCGCTGCCGATGCCGGGCAAGATCAACGGCGCGGTCGGCAACTACAACGCGCACGTCGCGGCGTATCCCGAAGTGGACTGGGCGGCCTTTTCGCAGCGCTTCGTCGAATCGCTGGGGCTTTCGTGGCAGCCCTACACCACGCAGATCGAGCCGCACGATGGCATCGCCGAGGTCAGCGATGCGATGAAGCGCATCGGCACGATCTGTATCGACCTGTGCCGTGACGTATGGGGTTACATCTCGCTGGGTTACTTCAGGCAATCCGTGAAAGCCGGCGAAGTCGGCAGCTCGACGATGCCGCACAAGGTGAACCCGATCGATTTCGAAAATGCCGAGGGCAATTTCGGCATCGCCAATGCGCTGTTCGAGCATTTCGCCGCCAAGCTTCCCGTGAGCCGCTGGCAGCGCGACCTCACCGACTCCACCGTGCTGCGTGCGCTCGGCACGGCATTCGGCCATTCGCTGATCGGTTTCGACGCCCTCACGCGCGGTCTTGGCAAGCTCAGCGCGAATCCCGAGCGGCTCGCCGCCGACCTCGACGCAGCCTGGGAAGTGCTCGCCGAAGCCGTGCAGACGGTAATGCGCCGCCACGGCCTTCCGCAGCCCTACGAACAGCTGAAAGCGCTGACTCGTGGCCAGGGCATCAGCGAGGCGTCGATGCGCGAGTTCATCGCTGGCCTCGACCTGCCGGCAGACGCGAAGCAGCGTCTGGTCGACATGACGCCGGCGACCTACATCGGCCGCGCGGCCGAACTCGCACGGCGGGTCTGAAGTGGCCGGGGATACACGCATCGAGGTCGATGCCAGCGCGCACACGCCGCTCGGCATGCCCGCCGCCAATTTCCTGCGCGAGTTCTGGCAGAAGAAACCCCTGCTGATCCGCAACGCGTTTCCGGCGTTCGTCACGCCGATCGAACCGGAAGACCTTGCAGGGCTTGCCTGTGAGGAGCTCGCGCTTTCGCGCATCATCGAGCACGACCGCGCGAACGACCGTTGGACGTTGCGTACCGGCCCCTTCGCCGAGGACGCGTTTCCCGGCATGCCCGACCACGACTGGACACTGCTGGTGCAGGACGTGGACAAGTGGGATGCGGACGTCGCCGCGCTGCTTCCGCATTTCGACTTCTTGCCGCGCTGGCGCATCGACGACGTGATGATCTCCTTCGCCGCGCCCGGCGGCTCGGTCGGTGCGCATGTCGACCAGTACGACGTGTTCCTGCTGCAGGGTAAGGGCCATCGGCGCTGGCAGATCGACGCGTCAGCCAATCCGCCGCTGGCTTTCCGCGACGATGCCGAGATCCGGCTGCTGCGCGAGTTCAGTGCGACGCACGACTGGCTGCTCGGCCCGGGCGACATGCTCTACCTGCCGCCGGGCGTGCCGCATCACGGCGTCGCGGAAGATGCCTGCCTGACGTTTTCGATCGGCATGCGTGCGCCATCGGCCGCGGAACTGCTGGGTGACTTCGTCGACACGCTCGCGGCGGATGCCGATGACGCGACCCGCTACCGCGATCCGGACCTCGCGCCCCCGCCCGACGTCAACGAGATCGACACGCAGGCGATGGCCCGCGTGGCGGCGGCCCTCGAGGCGCTGCGCACGGATGACCCCGAACGGCTCGGCGACTGGTTCGGGCGCTTCATCACCACTTACCGCAGCGCCGGGCTCGTGGCCCCGGCACCCGATGCACCCGATGCCGCGGCGGTCGAAAACACGCTCGCGACGGGTGCGATGCTCCATCGCAATCCCTTCAGCCGCATGGCATGGCGCCGCAGCCCGGACGGCGCGCAGCTCTTCGTAGCCGGGCAGGCCTTTGTGCTTCCGGTTGACGATGCGCGCCTGATCGCCGCCGCCACGGCGCTCGACCAGGGCATGTACAGGCGCCTGGGTAGGGCCGGTCGCGACTGTGTGGCCGATCTCGCAGCAGGCGGCCACTACCAGTCCGTCGCTGAAGACGACGGATGAGCCGGGCGTTCTCGGTCGATGTCGTCGAGTACGCGGCGTCATTGGGCGC
>SCUY01000062.1 GCA_004322525.1 Lysobacter sp.
GAACGACCAGACTTCCAGCGCGCCGCGCATCGGCCTTTCCGCCCGCGGCAAGGTTTTCATCGAAACCCATGGTTGCCAGATGAACGAGTACGATTCGGCGAAGATGGCCGACGTTCTGGCAGCCTCTCACGGGCTGGAGCTTACCGCCAACGCCGCCGAGGCCGATGTCATCCTGGTGAACACCTGCTCGATCCGCGAGAGGGCGCAGGAAAAGGTGTTCAGCCAGCTCGGGCGGTGGCGGTCGCTCAAGCAGGGCGGCAAACCGGTGCTGATCGGCGTGGGCGGCTGTGTGGCGAGCCAGGAGGGCGCGTCGATCATCAAGCGCGCGCCGTATGTGGACCTGGTCTTCGGCCCGCAAACGCTGCACCGCCTCCCGCAGCTCATCGACGCCCGCCGAGCCACTGGCCAGCCGCAGGTCGACATCTCCTTCCCCGAGATCGAGAAGTTCGACCGCCTGCCCGAGCCACGCGCGGACGGGCCGAGCGCGTTCGTCTCGATCATGGAGGGCTGCAGCAAGTACTGCTCGTTCTGCGTGGTGCCCTACACCCGCGGCGAGGAAGTCAGCCGGCCCTTCGAGGACGTGCTGGTCGAGGTCGCGCAGCTGGCGGCGCAGGGCGTGCGCGAGGTCAACCTGCTCGGCCAGAACGTCAATGCCTATCGGGGGCCGTACGGCGCCGGTGAAGTCGCCGACCTCGGCCTGCTGATCCGCACGATCGCGCGGATCGAAGGCATTGACCGGATCCGCTTCACCACCTCGCACCCGCTGGAGTTCTCCGACTCGCTCATCGAGGCCTACCGCGACGTGCCGCAGCTGGCCAACTACCTCCACCTGCCCGTGCAGTCGGGCTCCGACCGCATTCTCGCGGCGATGAAGCGCGGCTACACGGCGCTGGAGTTCAAGCAGAAGATCCGCAAGCTGCGCAGCGTTCGGCCGGACATCTCGATCTCGTCGGACTTCATCGTCGGGTTTCCCGGCGAGACCGATGCGGACTTCGAGAAGACGATGAAGCTGATCGATGACATCGGCTTCGACCAGTCGTTCTCCTTCATCTACTCGCGCCGGCCCGGCACCCCGGCGGCGAACCTTGAGGACGACGTGTCCAGCGAGGCCAAGCACGCGCGGCTGTCGCAGTTGCAGGCGACGATCAACGAGAACGCCAGGCGCATTTCCGATGCGATGGTCGGCAGCGTGCAGCGCATCCTGGTCGAAGGCCCGTCGCGCAAGGATCCCAATGAGTTGACCGGCAGGACGGAAAACATGCGCTCGGTGAACTTCGCCGGCCATCCGCGCCTCGTTGGCCGGTTCGTGGATGTGCTCATCACCCAGGCGATGACGAACTCGCTGCGCGGCCGCGTGGTCACGCAGGACGAAGTGCTGGCTGTCGAAGCCTGATCACACCTTCCTACGGCCGGCCGCCCCATCGTCGGCCCCACCCACTTCCGTTCCGCACATGGCCGACCACGTCGCATCCGAATTCGTCCTCGACCCCGCCGATCCCGAACGGCTGGCCAATCTCGCCGGCCCGTTCGATACGCACCTGCGCATGCTGGAATTGCGGCTGGGCGTGCAAGTCGCCAATCGCGGCAACATCTTCCGTATAACCGGCCCAGCGCCGGTGGTCATGCACGCCGAGCGCCTGCTGCGCGAGCTGTGGGTGGATGCCGAAAGCGAGACCCTGAGCGAGCCGGTGATCCACCTGCGCCTCAGTGAATCCGGAATCGAGCAGCGCATGGCGCAGGGTTTCGAGCCGCAGGACGTGGTGATCCGGGTCAAGAAGGGATCGCTGCGCGCACGCGGCGAGAACCAGGCGCGTTATCTGCACGCTATCGCGGTGAACGACATCAACTTCGGTATCGGCCCGGCCGGTACCGGCAAGACGTTTCTCGCGGTGGCCAGCGCGGTCGAGGCGCTGAACACCTCGCGCGTGCAGCGCATCATCCTGGTACGGCCGGCGGTGGAAGCCGGCGAGAAGCTGGGCTTCCTGCCGGGCGACCTCACGCAGAAGGTCGACCCGTACCTGCGCCCCCTGTACGACGCGCTGTACGAGATGCTGGGCGTCGAGAAGGTGGCGAAGCTGCTGGAGCGCAACGTCATCGAGATCGCGCCGCTGGCCTACATGCGCGGCCGCACGCTCAACGATGCCTACGTGATCCTTGACGAGGCGCAGAACACCACCGTCGAGCAAATGAAAATGTTCCTGACGCGCATCGGTTTCGGCAGCACGGCGGTGGTGACGGGCGACCTCACCCAGATCGACCTGCCCAAGGCCACGAAGTCGGGGCTGCGTGACGCACTCGATGTCCTGCGCGGCGTGGAGGGCATCAGCTTCACGTTCTTCGAATCGCGCGACGTCGTGCGGCATCCACTGGTCGCCCGCATCGTCAATGCCTACGATGCCCGCGATGCGGCGGACACAGCCACCGGCCGGGCCTGACTTGCGGAGGCGAGGATGACCGTCGGACCTGTTCGGCTGGATGTCGCGGTGGCGTATGCGGTGCCGCGCAAGGGCGTGCCATCCGCGACGAGTTTCCGCCGCTGGGTGGGCGCCGCCCTGGACAGCCGTATCCGCGAGGCCGACCTGGCGATCCGCATTGTCGGCGAGGACGAAGGCCGGTCCCTCAATCGCCACTATCGCGGCAAGGACCACGCCACCAACGTACTGAGCTTCCCCGCCGAGATGCCCGAAGGCCTACCCCCGGGCGTCCACCTCCCGCTGCTGGGCGACCTGGTGGTCTGCGCACCCGTGGTGGCGCGCGAGGCGGCCGAGCAGGGCAAGCCGCTGGCCGCCCACTATGCCCACATGACCATTCACGGCGCCCTTCACCTGCTGGGCTGGGATCACGAGAACGAGGCCGACGCGACCGCCATGGAGGCGCTCGAACGACGGATTCTCGCGGGGCTCGGGGTGGCCGATCCCTACTGAATGCCGCTTGTCGCCGCCTCGCGGCACCCCGCAAACATCCGGCCCGGCGCGCCTTGCCGCTAGACTGGACCCCGCCGCCAAGGGGCGGCCCACCTGACCCCATGAGACATGTCCGAGGACGACAGTAGTACCTCCCCCGAACGCACCAGCGACCGACGCTCCTGGTTCGACCGCCTCAGCTCGGCCCTTTCGGGCGAGCCGTCCACCCGCGAGGATCTCGTCGAATTGCTGCGCGACGCGCAGTCCGACGGGCTGATCGAATCGGACACCCTGCGCATGATGGAGGGTGCGATCGCGGTCTCCGACATGACCGTGGCCGACGTGATGATCCCGCGCTCGCAGATGGTCTCCCTGCCCGCCGACGGGCGGTTCATCGACCTGATGAAGCTGGTCGTCGAGTCCGGCCATTCCCGCTTTCCGGTGCATGGCGAAGACAAGGACGAGGTGCTCGGCGTATTGCTGGCAAAGGATCTGCTGCGCGGCGTGGTCTCCGACCACGGCCCGTCGTCCATCCATGAATTGCTTCGCCCCGCTCTGCTGATTCCCGAATCCAAGCGCCTGGACGTGCTGCTGCGCGAGTTCCGCCAGTCACGCAATCACATGGCGATCGTCATCGACGAGCACGGTGGCGTCGCCGGCCTGCTCACCATCGAGGACGTGCTGGAGCAGATCGTCGGCGAGATCGACGACGAGCACGACGATGCGCAGGATCCGGACGCGCTGATCGCCGCCCAGGCCGATGGGCAGTTCGTGGTCGACGCACTCACGCCCATCGCCGATTTCAACGAACATTTCAGCGCGGATTTCGACGAGGACGAATACGACACGATCGGCGGCCTGGTGACCGCTGCGATCGGCCACCTGCCGGAAGCTGGCGAGGAGCTCACGCTCGATCGCTTCGTGTTCCGCGTGGCGGGCGCGGATGCGCGCCGCGTGCATGCCTTCCATGTGGGTGTCCATGGTGAAGCCTGAGCGCATGCGGGCCGTCGTCCGCCTGCTGCTGATGCTGCTGCTTTCGTTCCCGTGCATCGTGGCGGCCACGCCACGCATCGGCGTGGCGACCATGCAGCCGGGCGGGATCTTCTGGGAACGCTTCGGCCACGATGCGATCGTGGTCGCCGACGATGCCACCGGCACTGCGACGTCGTACAACTTTGGCTTCTTCGATCCGGCCGAGCCGGGCTTCATCGGCAATTTCGTACGCGGCCACATGCGCTACCGGCTCGTCGCGCTTCCCTTCGAAGACGATCTCGTGCTCTACCGCGATGAAGGCCGCGGCGTACGCATCCAGTGGCTCGACCTGACCGACGCACAGGCGGGTTCGCTCGCCGCGTCGCTGGCTGTCAACGCGCGGCCCGAGAACGCTGTCTACACCTACGACTATTTCCGCGACAACTGCGCCACCCGCGTGCGTGATGCGATCGACCGCAGCCTCGGTGGCGTGCTGCGAAGCCAGCTGGAAGGGCGCTCGCGCGGCGCGACCTATCGCAGCGAAGCGGTGCGGCTGGCGTCGCCCGCACCGTGGATGTGGCTGGGTTTCGATATCGGCCTCGGCCCCCGTGCGGATGTGCCGCTGTCGTTGTGGGAGGAAGCCTTCGTGCCGATGCACCTGTCGGCCGCACTCGATGACATCCGTATCGATGGCCGCCCACTCGTGCGCGCCACGCAGGAGATCCTGCCCCATCGCATCGCACCGGAACCTGCCGGGTCGTCACGGCCGGTCTCGCCATGGCTGGCGAGCGGGCTCGCCCTGGGCCTGTTGCTCGCGTTCACCGCGCGCCGCGCACCGCGCATGGTCCTCGCCTTCGCTTTGCCCTTCTGGCTCGCAGGCGGCTTCCTGGGCACGTTGATGCTGTTCATCTGGCTCGCGACCGTGCACGTATTCGGCTGGGAAAACCACAACCTGCTGCTGCTGTCGCCACTGAGCTGGCTGCTCGTGCCAGGCGCCTTTCGCGGGCTGCGCCGCCGCGCACCAGGGCGTGTCTTCGACTGGGCGCTGGCGCTCGTCGCACTGCTCGCGGCGGTCGGCATGTTCGTCTCCTGGCTGCCGCTCCCGGCACAGGACAACACGCGCTGGATCGCCCTGCTGCTCCCCCTGCACGTCGGGTTGTGGGTGGGTCTTCGCGGGATATCCCGCCCCGCTGCGGCTAGCATCGCGCGATGAGCGAAGCCACTCCCCTCGACTGCGTCATCAACTGCGCCGCCTACTCCGCCACGGGAGAGCGGCGTGACATCGACATCGAGCAGATCAGCGATGTACTCGCCATCGACGATGGCAGCTTCGTCTGGGTCGGGCTGTACGAGCCGGGCCCTTCGATACTGGCCAAGATGCAGGAGGAATTCGGTCTGCACCCGCTGGCGGTCGAGGACGCGCATAACGCGCATCAGCGGCCCAAGTTCGAGACCTACGGCGATTCGCTGTTCATCGCGGTGCATACCGCGCAGGCGATCGACGGGCACATCCGCTTCGGCGAGACGCACATCTTCCTCGGCCCGCGCTACGTGGTGACGGTGCGGCATGGCGCATCGACGAGCTATGCCCCTGCACGCGCGCGCCTTGAGGGCGAGCGGCATCTGCTCGTCCATGGCACCGGAGCCGCGCTGTATGCCGTGCTCGACCTGATCGTCGATCACCTGATGCCGATCGTCGACGAGTTCAACCGGCTGCTGGGCGAACTCGAGACCGACATCTTCGCCGAGGATTTCCGCAAGGACACCGTCCTGCGCCTGTATCTCCTCAAGCGCGAGCTCACCCAGCTGCGGATGGCGGTGGCGCCACTGCAGGACATCCTCAGCCACCTCACCCGCGCAGCGACACCGCTGGTCCACCCGGCCATACAGCCTTACCTGCGCGACGTGCTCGACCATGCGATCCGCATCGAAAGCAGCACCGAGACGCTACGCGAGATGGTGACCGCGGCAGTCGGCGTCAACCTGTCACTGGTGACCGTGCAGCAGGGCGAGGTGGTGAAGCGGCTAGGTGCATGGGCGGCGCTGCTCGCCGCGCCAACGCTGATCGCGAGCTGGTACGGCATGAACTTCCAGTACATGCCGGAACTGGCCGGGCGCTGGAGCTATCCGGTGCTGCTCGTCGTGGTGGCCGCCGTCTGCGCCTGGCTCTACTGGAAGTTCAAGAAGGTGCGCTGGCTGTAGTTGACCGCGCGCCCTGCGCTGCTTCACCCTCGGCGCCGACCGGGGAGGTGCTGCATGCGTGGACTGGCTCGATGGGGATGGATGGCACTGGCGCTGCTCGCAGTGGCCTCGTTGGCAATGCTGGCATTGCAACGCGGCGAGACCGTCAACGCCATGTGGCTGGTGACCGCCGCGGCCAGCGTCTTCTTCATCGCCTACCGCTTCTACGCGCGACACATCGCCGGTGTGCTCGCGCTCGATCCGTCGCGCGCCACGCCGGCATACCGGCGCAATGACGGGCTCGACTACGTTCCCACCGACCGCAGCGTGCTCTTCGGCCACCATTTCGCCGCCATCGCGGGCGCCGGCCCCCTCGTCGGGCCCGTGCTCGCAGCGCAGATGGGCTACCTGCCCGGCACGCTGTGGATCGTGTTCGGTGTCGTGTTCGCGGGTGCGGTGCAGGACATGCTCGTGCTGTTCTTCTCCACCCGCCGCGACGGGCGCTCGCTCGGCGAGATGATCCGCGGCGAGATGGGCAATGCCGCCGGCGTGGTCGCGATGATCGGCATCGCCGCGATCATGATCATCCTGCTCGCCGTGCTCGCGCTGGTGGTGGTGAAAGCGCTCGCGCAGAGCCCGTGGGGCACGTTCACGGTGGCGATGACCATCCCGATCGCGCTGCTCATGGGCGTCTACCTGCGCTGGATCAGGCCGGGCCGCATCCTCGAGGTCTCGCTCATCGGGCTGGTGCTGCTGGTCGCGTCGATCTGGCTGGGCGGGCATGTAGCGAACGACCCGTCCTGGAGCGCGCTCTTCCGCCTGCAGGGCACCACGCTCGCCTGGCTGCTGATCGGCTACGGTTTCATTGCCGCGGCGCTGCCGGTGTGGCTGCTGCTTGCGCCGCGCGACTACCTCTCGACGTTCCTCAAGATCGGCACCATCGTCGGCCTCGCACTCGCGATCCTCATCGCACGGCCTGACCTGCGCATGCCGGCGATGACGCAGTTCGTCGATGGAAGCGGGCCAGTATTCGCCGGCAGCCTGTTCCCGTTTTTGTTCATCACCATCGCCTGCGGCGCGGTATCGGGCTTCCATGCGCTGATCAGTTCGGGCACCACGCCGAAGATGCTGGCGAACGAACGCGACATCCCGCTCATCGGCTACGGCGCGATGCTCATGGAAGCCTTCGTGGCGGTGATGGCGCTGGTCGCGGCCTGCGTGCTGCAGCCCGGGCTGTATTTCGCCATGAACTCCCCCGCCGCCGCGCTCGGCCCAACGCTGGAAACGGCCTCCGCCGCGATCTCCTCCTGGGGTTTCACGATCACACCGGACATGCTGACCGCCGCGGCACGCGGGATCGGCGAAGAAACGGTGCTCTCGCGCACGGGCGGTGCGCCGACGCTCGCGGTCGGCATGGCGCAGATCCTGTCCGGGCTGGGCGGTGGCAACGCGATGATGGCGTTCTGGTACCACTACGCGATCCTGTTCGAAGCACTGTTCATCCTGACAACGATCGATGCGGGCACCCGCGTCGCCCGTTTCATGCTGCAGGAACTGCTCGGTCTCGCCGTGCCGCGCCTGCGCGCGACGGACAACTGGGCCGGCAACCTGCTGTGCACGGCGCTGGCCGTGGCGGGCTGGGGCTGGTTCCTCTACCAGGGCGTGGTCGACCCGCTGGGCGGCATCAACACGCTGTGGCCGCTGTTCGGTATCGCCAACCAGATGCTCGCGGGAATCGCGCTGGTCTTCTGCTGCGTGGTGATGGTGCGCATGAAGCGCGAGCGGCACCTGTGGATACCGGGCATCGCGACCGTGTGGCTGCTGGTCTGCACGCTGACGGCGGGTGGAGAGAAGCTGCTCAGTGACGATCCGAAGATCGGCTTTCTCGCCGCCGCACGGAAATTCTCCGGTGCCGCCGCGCGCGGCGAGATCCTCGCACCGGCGAAGACGATCGGCGACATGCAGCGCGTCGCCTTCAACAACATGCTCGATGCCGCCCTGTGTGCATTGTTCGTCGGCGTTCTTCTGGCCACGGTGTACTTCGGCATCCGCGCCGCGCTGGCGGCACGACGCGCCTCCATGCCGACATCGCGCGAGACCGCCTATGTCGCCCTCGACGCAGCCCGCTGACGTGGGCCTTTCGGCGCGCATCGTCGCGCTGTGGCGCACCTTGGCCGCCAGTGCGCGGCTGGCAGTCGGCATTCCGGATTACGAGCGCTACCGCGCACATGTACTTGCCCGGCATCCGGATGCCGTGCCAATGAATCGTGACGCGTTCTTCCGCGAACGCCTGCAGGCCCGTTACGGGCGCGGCCGTTCGCGCTGCTGCTGACGGGGCGTCAGGGCATTCATCACGCGGGGGACTTCATCGAGCAGTTCCCGCGCGAGAAAGCCCAGCGGCCCCCCTTGCCGGGCGGCCAGCACGTCGCCCGCGGCGGCATGCAGGTGGACGCCCCAGGCGGCGGCCTGGAACGGCATCGCGCCCCGGGCGGCGAGCCCGCCGATGATTCCGGCGAGCGTGTCCCCCGAGCCCGAAGTGGCCAGACCCACATTGCCGTAGCGGTTCGACAGTACGGCCGGTATGCCGTGCTGCGATGCCGGGGTGTCGACGACATATGTGGTCGCTCCCTTCATGACGCAGACAGCGCCGAAACGATGCGCCATCTCGATGCCATGCTCGCGTGGCTGCGCCTCGACGCTGGCGCGCTC
>SCUY01000063.1 GCA_004322525.1 Lysobacter sp.
CGGCTGGACAGCGCGTTGGGTCGCCGCAGTGGTGACGGGAGACGCGGAAGGCGCAGGCGTGCAAGACGCGAGGAAGGCGCCCAGGGCGAGTACAAAGAAACGGGGGAGATGCGACATGTCCTTGTCCTCGGGAGGGGCCACCGTCCGACGGCGGCGGCGGTGCGGGAGCGGAGTGTCGTCCCGTGGAGTGGATGCTAGCGAAACCGATGCGCGGGTGGAATTGGTGGGCAGCGCACTCCCGCGATCGCCGTAGCGCTTCGGCGCCATGCCTCGCACTTTCGAGAATGCGGTACGCGTTTATGCCAGTGAGTGGGCACGGGCAGCTTGTTCGAACGAAGGCTCCGGTCGGCGATGCCTAAGCTGTTGATCGGCGAATACAGCACGCTCCGGCGCAACAAGTCACCGGAACAGGTGCAGTGAATGCGCCGCCACTCGTCGGTACATCTCTACCCGCAGCCTCAGCCTGCTGCCGCGATGGCCTGCCCGGCGTTCTTGCGTGACAGGGCATCGCACAGGGTGGCGAGGTCGACGGGTTTGACGAGGTGGGCATGGAAGCCGGCGGCATCGGTTTGCAGGCGGTCGGCGGGCTGTCCGTATCCAGTGACCGCGATGAGGTGAACCGGATGCGGCACCGCAGCCTGCAGGCGCGGCGCGAGTTCGTAGCCGCTCATGCCGGGCAGGCCGATGTCGAGCACGGCAGCATCGGGGTGGAAGTCCGCAGCAATGGCGAGTGCACTGGCACCTTCGCTCGCGGTGCGTACTTCAAAGCCTGCCAGTTGCAATGCCATCGCCAGCGTAGTCAGGGCATCGAGGTTGTCGTCGACCACCAGCACGCGGCCGTGGCCGGCCGGTTCGCTGCGCGCAGCCGCTGGCGCATGCGCTGGATTCATGGGTGCAGTGACCAGCGGCAGCTCGACGGTGAACCGGCTGCCGCGGCCTATGCCATCGCTATGCGCATGCACGCGGCCGCCATGCAGCTGCACCAGGTTGCGCACGATGGCCAGCCCGAGGCCCAGGCCACCCTGCGCACGGTCAAGCCCACGGCCCTGCTGCTCGAACAACTGGAACACCGAGTCGATCTGGCCCGCCTCGATGCCGATACCGCGGTCGGTCACCTCGATGCGTACAAGGTCGCCAACGCGGCGTGCCCGCACATCCACCGGCGTGCCGGGGTCGCTGTATTTCAGCGCATTGGTCAACAGGTTCGAGAACACCTGCGCGAGGCGATCGCGGTCGCCATCGACGAACAGGTCGCGTTCGAGCTCGATGCGCCACGGGGGTGATGCGGAACCGAGCAGAGGCTGCACGCTTTCGAATGCATGCTCGAGCACCACATCGAGCGCGACGGGGCGGCGGTCGAGCATGAGCTTTCCGCCGGCGATGCGCGAGACGTCGAGGAGGTCATCGACCAACCGCATCATGTGCCCGACCTGGCGCTGGATGACGTCGTGCTCCGACGTCCATTGCCCGCGGCGGCGCAGCAGGTCGAGCGTGGTGACGATCGGCGCGAGCGGGTTGCGCAGTTCGTGTCCGAGCATTGCCAGGAACTGGTCTTTCGCGCGCGCTGCCTCTTCCGCGCGATGACGGGCCCGCTCGAGCGTCCGCGCCTGTGCGTCGAGTTCGACCAGCGCACGGTCGACCTGACGACGCGCCTCGTCCAGCGCCGCCATGAGGGTGGCGGACTGGTTCAGTTCGTGACGCGCGGCGGCGAGTTCACCGCGCGTGATGACGACTTCCTGCTCGGCGCGCAAAGCGGACGAGAACAGTGGCAGCGCTGCAACGAGCACCGCGGTATCCGCTTCGCTGACCATGCCACCGAGCAGGACGACCGCCACGCCCGGTGCGCAGCAGCCGGTCGCGGCGAGTGGCGTGACCGGCCAGGGTAGGGACCCGTGATGGATGCCGGGCACCCTGCATTCCGCGAGGAAGCCCTGCCAGGCGGCGCCACCCGGCAATGTCTTGCGAAAACCCGATGCCGGAACCAGCGCGCCGGTGGCGGTGTCTTCCATCAGCACCAGCATGTGCTGCGCGCCGAGCTGCCGCGCGATGGCATGCGCATGCAAGGCACGGCCCTCCGGCGATGCCATGGCACCCAGAAGGCGGATCAGTTCTGCTGGCACGTACTCACCGGGGAAGCGCCAGTACGACGGCCGTGCAGTTGTGGAACCCGCTGAACTGGCGGTCCGAACGCGCGATCTGCCCGTAGGTATTGCAGCCCACGAATGGCGCGCCATCGAGGGCACTGGCTACTTCCTCGAGCTCCATGCCGAATCCGTCACCCAGGCGCAGACGCGTTGCCACGCAGTCGAAAAACACGGCACCGCCCGGAGTGGAATCGCCCAGCGCGGATACCGCCGCGCGGGTCGCGCGCGCCGCGGCCTCGGCGGCGGATTCCGAGGTGGTGGTCATGATGTGCACGCGCGCATGCTCGGGCACTTCCGCCGCGCAGTGCACGGCACCGTCGTCGTCGATCGCCAGGGGCACGCGAAGGCGATAGCCGTTGCCGGTGTCGATGCCGAGGATGTTGTGCAGGAAGAACGGCAGTGGATCGGCACGATCGAACGCTTGGCCCGTGTCATGCGCATGGCGTTCGAATGCCTCCACCGCCGGCAGGCCATTGAAGCCGAGCACCCGCATGCCATCGACTTCCGTCGCGCGCAGCGGTGCACCGGTCGGTTGCCAGCCGTGTCCGACGCCGACACCGATGGGCTTGTCGGAAAGGATCTCCAGCGCGACCGCCGCATCGGTGAATACTTCGGTGCCCCGGAAGACATGCGTCTTCGAGAACTTCGCATCATCGCCCGCACCGCCTCCGGCAAGCAGGTAACGGCCCGATGTGAGCAGGGTCACTTCGTCGATGAACTCTTCCGCGCGTCCTGCGAGTGCGTCGGTCATGACCAGTGCGGCGCGGTAGGGATGGCGTGAACCGTCAAGGCCCTGGAAGCCCGCGACGAGTGCGCGCGCTGCGCCGCGGCTGTCATGCGCGATGCCTTCGCCGATGGTGGCGCGGACGTGCAGGTGCGGCGAGCGGAAGGCGAGCGCGCTGGCGGTGCCGACGCCCCGGCGGTCATGCGTGAACTCGCCTGCCGATGAGGAGCCGACCATCACGCGCGGCCGGCAGCGGGCGTCCAGTTCGTGCAGCAAGGCGGTGTAGTCGAAGCTCGACGAGGCGAATACGACGAGCGCGTCGGGAGGCCCGTCGAGCGCGGCATTGATCTGGTCGGCCATGTCGCGCGCGGCATTGGCCGCGCCGGTCTGGTCGGTATGTGCCGCGGCGATCTGGGTCATGGCGGATCCGCTGGAAACGCGAAAGCCTAGTGAAGGAAAAGCGAGGCTTTCGTGAAATTTCGCCTGCCCGGGCAGAGCCTTG
>SCUY01000064.1 GCA_004322525.1 Lysobacter sp.
TTCTCCAGCGCGATTTCCTGCGCGCGGAGATGCTTCTTCACCGTCATCGGAAAGTAGGTGCCGCCCTTCACCGTGGCGTCGTTGGCGACGATGACGACTTCCTGGCCCATGACCCGGCCGATGCCGCAGACCATGCCTGCGGCGGGCGCCGCATCGTCGTACATGCCCTCGCCGGCGAGCGGCGCTATTTCGAGGAACGGCGAGCCTTCGTCCAGCAGCGTGGTTATCCGGTCGCGCGCGAGCAGCTTGTCGCGCGCCGTGTGCTTGGCCCGCGCCTTTTCGCCACCACCGTCGGCCGCGCGCGCGAGGCGCCGGCTCAACTCGTCGACCAGCGCCCGGTGATGCGCCACGTTCTCGAGGAACTCGGGCGAGCGCGCATCGACGTGGCTGTGAATGACGGACATGGCGTGACCGGGAGCAACAGGACCGGCGATGAAACCACAAGGCGCCGGGCGCGGCCAGCTTCGACCGGAGGTGTGCGGGGCTGTACAAAAAGAAGGCCCGCTTTCGCGGGCCTCCGGTGTCGCGTGGCGCGAAGCCGATTACTTCTTGGCTTCTGCCGCAGCGGCGTCGGCCTTGTTGGCAACGTCGTTGGCGGCGGCGGCGGCATGGTTCGCAGCATCGGCCGTGGCGTTGGCAGCGGTCGCGGCAGCCTCATTGGCGGCGGCAGCGGTGGCATCGGCGGCCTGGTCTACAGCCTGGCCTGCCTGGGCAGCGGCTTCACCGGTGGCGGCAGCGGCGGCATCGACGCCCTCGGCAGCGGCATTACCCGCGGCGGCGGCGGCATTGGCGGCGGCGTCACCGGCATTGGCGGCGGCAGCGGCGGCCTGGTCGGCCTCATTCTGCGCGGTCGGGGTGTCGTTCTTGCAGGCCGACAGGGCGAGAACCGAGGCGGCGAGGAGCACGTAGAGCTTGGTGTTCATTAAGCATTCTCCGAAGGAGTTGTCTGAAAAGGAATTACAACCGTCAGGCAACGCCAGTGCGCGCACGCTCGGCTCGATGCCGGCCTATCGTTCACTGACCATGAAAAAGCCGCCGGCGAACCGACGGCTTCTTCACATCTTACAACAGCCGCTGGCGGAATTACTTGCCGTCGGTGTTGTTCTTGGCGCCCGCCGAGGCGGCGGCCTGCTCGGCTCCGTCCTTGGCAGCGTCAGCAGCGTCGGCCATCTTGCCGGCGGCGTCGGCCGAATCGGCAGCGGCATTCTGCGTGCCGGCAGCGGCAGCGGCGTCAGCCGAGGTCGCGGCAGCGTCGGCGGCGGCGGCGGCGGTGTCGGCAGCGGCCTGGGCGGCATTGGTAGCGGCGGCGTCGCCGGTGGCAGCGGTGTTGGCGGCAGCCTGCTGAGCCTCGTTGGCCGAAGCAGCGGCATCCGCAGCGGCGTCCTGAGCTTCCTGCTTGTTGGCGCAAGCGGTCAGGGCCAGGCCAAGGGCAGCCGCAAGCATCAGCTTGTTGATGGTCATGATGTCAAATCCTCGTCGTGTGTTTAGGCAACGCGCAGATGCGCGCCGATACCATGATGACAAGCCGCTTGTCGGTGTCAAGCAATGACATGACCAACGGCACATCACGAATCCTTAACTTCAGGCCAGTTCGACCGCGATCGCCGTGGCCTCGCCGCCGCCGATGCACAGTGCGGCGATGCCACGGCGCATGTTCCGGGCCTGCATCGCGTGCAGCAGAGTCACCACCAGCCGGGAGCCACTTGCGCCGATCGGATGGCCGAGCGCGACCGCGCCCCCATTGACGTTGAGCTTGTCGTGGGGCACGCCGAGATCGGTCATCGGTGCCATTGCAACGCAGGCGAAAGCCTCGTTGATCTCGTACAGATCCACATCTCCCACCGACCAGCCCGCCTTTTCCAGCACCTTGCGGATCGCGTCGATCGGCGCGGTGGTGAAGTGTTCCGGCGCCTGCGCATGGCTGGCGTGGGCGACGATACGCGCGATCGGCGTGGCTCCCAGGCGCTTGGCGGTATCGGCTGACATCAGCACGGTGGCGGCCGCGCCGTCGGAGATTTTCGAGGAGGTCGCCGCCGTCAGCAGGCCGTCCTTGCCGAAGGCCGCGCGCAGCGACGGAATCTTCGACGCGTCGATCTTCCCGGGCTCCTCGTCGGTGTCGACCACCACCTCGCCCTTGCGGCCCTTGACCGTGACCGGGACGATTTCGGCCTTGAAGGCGCCGGACTGCACGGCGGCCTGCGCGCGGCGAACGCTCTCGGCTGCATAGGCGTCAAGCCTCTCGCGGCTGTAGTCGTAGGTGGAGCAGGTAGCGTCGCCGAAGACGCCCATGGCCTTGCCGTCGTACGGGTTGGTCAGGCCGTCGTGCGCCATGTGGTCAAGGAACTCGGCCGAGCCGTAGCGGATGCCGGTGCGCGAGTTGTTGAGCAGGTGTGGGGCATTGGTCATCGACTCCATTCCGCCGGCGACCACCACCTCCACCGAACCGGCGCGGATCATGTCGACACCCAGCATGATCGCCTTCATGCCCGAGCCGCAGACCTTGTTGACGGTGGTGCAGGTGGCAGAGGTCGGCACGCCCGCGCCGATCGCCGCCTGGCGCGCCGGGGCCTGGCCGAGGCCGGCGGGCAGCACGCAGCCCATCAGCACTTCCTGCACCGCATCGGGCGACACGCCCGCATGTTCGAGCGCACCGCGAATGGCGGTGGCGCCGAGTTCTGGCGTCGGCACGCCGGTGAACTGGCCGAGGAAGGAACCGATGGCGGTGCGCTTGGCACCGACGATGACGACGTCGCTCATGGCGAACTCCGGAACACCAGCCGGCGCGCGAAGGCCGGAACCGTCCGATTATGCGACCGCGTGCTGCAGTGCCGCAAACCCGTTCCCGGCTGTCCGGTTGTCCGACCGGCGGGTGGCGATCGTCGCGATGGTGAGTGCACACCCGTTTGGGAAGGGGGCACGGCCTGGCATGCCTGCTGATGAGGCCCGTGGAGCGCGATGATCGGGATCGAAGCGGCTGCCGGAGCAGTCGCGACGTGGCCGGATCAGCTGTTGCCGGCGAACAGTTCCCGTCCGATCAGCATCCGCCGGATCTCGTTGGTGCCCGCGCCGATCGCATAGAGCTTGGCGTCGCGCAGCAGGCGGCCGGCCGGGTATTCGTTGATGTAGCCGTTGCCACCGAGCGACTGGATCGCCTCCAGCGTCACCTGTACCGCGGCTTCCGAGGCATGCAGCAGGCACGATGCCGCATCGATGCGCGAGCGGTGGCCGGCGTCGTAATCGCGCGCCACCTGGTAGGCGAACGCGCGCGAGGACTGCAGCGCGGTGTACATGTCGGCGACCTTCGCCTGCATGATCCCGAACGTACCGATCGCGGCGTCGAATTGCCTGCGCTCGCGCACGTAGGGCAAGGTGATGTCGAGCGCGGCCTGCATCAGGCCCAGCGGGCCGCCGGTGAGCACGAGGCGCTCGGTATTGAGCCCACTCATCAGCACCTTGACGCCGTCGTGCACGCCACCGAGCACGTTCTCGTGCGGTATCTCGCAGTTGTCGAACACCAGCTCGCAGGTGTTGCTGCCGCGCATGCCGAGCTTGTCGAGCTTCTGCGCAGTGGAAAAGCCCTTCATGCCCTTCTCGACCATGAAGGCGGTCATGCACCGGCTGCCCGCGTCCTTGCCGGCGGTGCGCATGTAGACGATGAGGATGTCGGCTTCGGGGCCATTGGTGATCCACATCTTGTTGCCGTTGGCCACCCACACGCCGTCGCGCAGTTCCGCGCGGCAGCTCATCGAGCCGACGACGTCCGAACCCGCGCCCGGCTCGCTCATCGCGAGCGCGCCCTTCCATTCGCCCGTGCAGAGCTTGGGCAGGTATTTCTGGCGCTGAGTCTCGTTGCCGTTCGCGTACAGGTTGGACACGCACAGGTTCGAATGCGCGCCATACGAAAGACCGACCGAGCCCGACGCACGCGAGATTTCCTCCATGGCCACCAGGTGGGCGAGATAGCCCATCTCGCTGCCGCCGTATTCGCCCGGCACGGTCAGCCCGAGCAGGCCCATCTCGCCGAGCTTGGGCCACAGGTCCTGCGGGAAGGCGTTGTCGTGGTCGATCTGCGCCGCGCGCGGGGCGATCTCGCCCTCGGCGAAGCGGCGCACCGCATCGCGCAGGGCATCGATTTCTTCACCGAGGGGGAACGGTCGCATCGTTGATTGTCTCACCTGCTACGTGCTGCGGCTCTCACGCACGGTGCAAAGCACCCGTCAGACGCAACGTGGTTACGTTTCCCGCAGCCCCTTGAGTCAGGGGGCACCGCGACCGCGGGCGGGGTTTTGAA
>SCUY01000065.1 GCA_004322525.1 Lysobacter sp.
CAACATGGACCCGATGCATCGCGACCGCGTGGCGTTCATGTGCATCTGCTCGGGCGGGTTCAAGGCCGGCATGAAGGCTTTCCACGTGCGCACCGGCAAGGAGGTAAAGCTCGCCAATGCGCTCACCTTCATGGCAAGCGACCGCGAGATCGCCGAGACGGCGTACCCGGGTGACGTCATCGGTATCCACAATCACGGCACGATCTCGATCGGTGACAGCTTCACCGAAGGCGAGGTGCTGAGCTTTACCGGCATCCCCAACTTCGCGCCGGAACTCTTCCGGCGTGCGCGGCTGCGCGATCCGCTCAAGCTCAAGCAGCTGCAGAAGGGCCTTGCGCAGCTGTCGGAAGAAGGCGCAACGCAGTTTTTCCGCCCGCTGATGAGCAACGACCTCATCCTCGGCGCTGTCGGCATGCTGCAGTTCGATGTGGTCGCGTACCGGCTCAAGGACGAGTACGGCGTGGATTCAAGTTTCGAGCAGGTGCAGGTCGCCACCGCCCGCTGGATCCGCTGCGACGACGCGAAGAAACTGGAGGAGTTCCGCGAGAAGAACGCGATGAACCTCGCGATCGATGCCGCGGGCCAGCTCGTCTACCTCGCACCCACGCGCGTCAATCTGCAACTGGCGCAGGAACGCTCGCCGGCGGTGCAGTTCCTCGCTACCCGCGAACATGCACACGCGGTGGGGATCGACTAGCCCGCGTGACTGGCGATGAGCGGGTCGATCCAGTCGGGGGCCGGCTGGTCCAGATCGTAGTATTCGAAGATCAGATGGATGCGGTCGGTATCGCCGCCATTTTCCACTGCATGGACCGCGAGGTTATTGACCTCCACCGCTTCGCCTTGCGGGAACCGGTAGTCAACGCCGTCGACAAAAAAGCGGACTTTTTCATTGGTGAACAGCGGGACATGCACCTTGTGCGGCCACTTCGCGGCAGCATTGGCATCCCGATGGGGTTTGATCACACCACCCGGCGCCATGCGCGCGAGCATCACCCGCGGGTAGGCGGCATGCACATATCCGTAGGCGCTGGTGGCAGCGGCCAATACAGGCTCCAGCAATGGCTGCCACTCTTTCCACAGCCCGCGATCCGACGACCTGCGCCAGTCCAGAAAGCCGTCGACGAAACGGAAAACGATGTGCCGGGTGCTGTCGAGTGCTTCGAAGCGATTGGGTTTGCCCGCATTCTCGGCATCCCAGACATGCTCGGGCAGTTCGGCCACCGCCTGCTGCAGTACCTTGATGTCGACCACACCCAGGCGTCGGATGCTGCTGGTCTTGCGGGGATTTCCGTAGGGATCGCGCACAGCGGGCCTCAGAAGCCGTAACCGAAAAGTTCGAGGTCGCGGCGGTACAGCTCCGTAACGCCAGCGATGAGTTCGTCATCGTAGTACTGCCGGTAGTCGCCGCGCTGGGACGTGTTGACCCGGTCGAGACGGCTGGACGGGATCCCGAGGTGCGAGCAGATCGCATCGTAATCCTGCTGCATCGACTCCGAGCGGCCGATGCGGCTCACGTTCAGCGCCCCGTCCTTTCCTGTCAGCAGCGTCGCCTGGGGCTGGAAATGCACGTGGTCTACCGGGCGCAGGTCGAACAGGATGCGTCGCATCGTGGCCTTCGGATCCTGTTCGAACGCGCCGTGCTGGCGCGTCATGAACGCACAGTAGGAGACGAAGCGATCAAAAGGATTGCGGACGAAGGCGAAGGAAAAATAGTTCTCCACGACATCGTCGCCCACGTGAGTGCGCACGTCTTCCAGACCCAGGTGCCCGTGCCCCACCCGGGCCAGCTCGGCATAGGGGAAGCGCTTCTTGACGAATAGCCCGACCTGTTCGAGATCGCCCTCTCCCAGGTGCTCGCGAAGGGCCTGGCGAATCGAGTGTGTGCCCGTCTTTGGAACCGGGACAAAAATGAATCGGTGAAGATGCGAAATAATCATGCGGGAAGACCATGGAACCGACGACGAGTCTAATCCACGACTACCGCCATGCCGCCCCGTGCACATCGGATGGGTACGATCAGCAAATGTCCGCTTTCCCCCGTGCGCTGGACGCACCGCCACCCCAGGACACGCCACTGCGCCGTGGCGTGGAAGAGCTGGCCAATGCGATAAGCCACGGGCTCGGCGCCGTCGCCGCGCTGGTGGGGGGCACCGTACTGGTCACGCTCGCCGCGCTGCGCGGGGATGTCTGGCAATTGGCCGGGGGCCTCGTCTTCGCGCTCTGCCTGCTGCTGCTCTACGTCGCCTCGACCCTCTATCACGCCGCGCGGGATCCGGTCGCCAAGGCACGCCTGAAAGTGCTGGACCACAGTGCGATCTACCTGCTCATTGCCGGCACGTACACGCCCTTCACGCTCGTCGGCCTGCATGGCCCCCTGGGCTGGAGCCTGTTCGCCACGATCTGGGTGCTGGCCTGCACCGGCGTCGGGTTCAAGCTGCTCTACACCGGCCGCTTCAAGAAGCTGTCTACCGGCATCTATATCGCGATGGGCTGGCTGGCGATCGTCGCGATCCGGCCGATGATGCGCATCCTGGACGATGCCACGTTGGGCTGGCTGCTGGCGGGTGGGCTGGCCTATACCTTTGGCACGGTTTTCTACCTGCGCACGACGCGCTTTTCGCACGCGATCTGGCACCTGTTCTGCGTTGCCGGAAGCGTCTGCCATTACGTGGCGGTGGCGCGGCACGTGGCATCGGGCTGAATTGCCCGCAACGGGTTCACCGGCGCTTGATCGGCCACCGCGGATGGTGCGGCCACCCGTGATGGAGTTTCGCGATGCCCCGGCGTTTCTTTCGCCCCCTCCCCCCAGCCATGTCACGTTGCCGCAGCCACGGCACCGTGCCGCCTGTCCGGACGCGTGTCAGGACCGCTGACAGGCCGTGCTGCCGGCGTCGGGGTATGGCGTGAGCGAATCCACGGATACGCCCTCCTCCGCCACCGTCGATGCACCAGCCGCGGCGGATGCATCGGGTACGCCGCAAGGCCCGAATCCGCTGTTCGCAATCGCACGCCATCCCTTCCGCACGTTGCTGGTGCTTCTGGCGATCGCGATCGTCCTACTGATCGTGTTCTGGAACTGGAACTGGTTCCGCCGCCCGATCGAGCGCCTCGTCCACGCAGGCACCGGCCGCGTGCTGCACATCGAGGGAGATCTCGATGTCCCCCGCCTGGGCTGGGTGCCCACCATCACCGCCGAGCGGGTGAGCTTCGGAAATGCCGCCTGGGCGAAGCGGCCGATCATGATGGAGACCGACCGGCTGGAATTGCAGGTCGAACTCAGGCCGCTGCTGAAAAAGCGCGTGCGGATTCCAGCGCTTCGTCTGCAAAAGCCGGTCGTCAATCTCGAACGTGGCAAGCAGGGCGGCAACTGGGTGTTCGGCAATCCCGACAACCCGTCTGACGTGCAGTTCCGCAGCCTGTGGATCGACGATGGGCACCTTGAGTTCCTCGACCCGCTCAACCGTACCGATATCAATGTCGCGGTGGCGAGCGCGGCCCCGAAGCCGGGCGCGGCGCCACCGATCACCGCGAAAGGCCGCGGGCACTGGCAGGGCAATGCCTTCACTCTCGAAGGGCGCGCCGAGTCGCCCCTGCAGCTGAAAGATCGCAATGCGCCCTACCACGTCGACGTTCGTGCAACGGCCGGCCGCA
>SCUY01000066.1 GCA_004322525.1 Lysobacter sp.
TTCCGATCTCCGTGCAACTGGCGATGCGAATTGTCCACGCCCAGGCGCCGGCACAAGGCGTCGAGTGAATTCCGCTGACCGGGGAAGCGCTTGCGCGCCATCATCAGCGTGTCCTCGACGCGACAGCGGGCGGAGAGGCAGCCGTAGTGCGCGCCACACAGGCGCAACTCGTTGTCGAGGAAGCCGACGTCGAAGTCCGCGTTGTGGATGATCAGTTCCGCGCCGTCGATAAAGGCGATGAAGTCCTCGACGATTTCCCGGAAGCGCGGCTTGTCGGACAGGAAATCGAGCGTGAGGCCGGTCACCTCGGCGGCGCCTGGCTCGAAGTCGCAGCCGGGGTTGATATAGCAGTGGAACGTGCGTCCCGTCGGGCGGCGCTCCATGAACTCCACGCAGCCGATTTCGACCACACGGCAGCCGCGCTCCCAGCTCAGGCCGGTGGTTTCGGTATCGAGGATGACCTGGCGCATGGAGGGGATTCTGCCAGTCAGCGGAGGGGGGCAGGCGTGCGCAGCTTCTCGGCCTGCGCACGGGCGAGGCGATCGACGCGCTCGTTCCAGGGGTCGCCCGAATGCCCCTTCACCCAGTGCCAGGCGATCGTATGGCGCCCCGTCGCCTGGTGCAGGCGCTCCCACAGGTCGCGGTTCTTGACCGGGTCACCCCCCGCGCTGCGCCAGTTGCGACGCATCCAGTTGGCCAGCCACTGGGTGATGCCCTGGCGGACGTACTGGGAATCCGTGTAGAGGGCGACGTCGCAAGGCTCGGTCAGCACCTCCAGCGCGCGGATGGCGGCCATGAGCTCCATGCGGTTGTTGGTGGTGTCCGGCTCACCACCGGAGACCTCCCGCTCCTTGTCCCGATAGCGCAGGAGGGCGGCCCAACCCCCTGGCCCCGGATTGCCCAGACAGGCGCCATCGGTATGGACGAGGACGGTCTTGATACCGGTAGGCGCGTCGCTGGACATGCTCCCATTATCACCCGCAGCAGCGGTCAGCATCGGGTGTCGACCGCCTGTCGGATCAACACCATACTGCATGGTACTGATTTCGTGTCAATATAATCAATGGTTTACCAAATTTTTTGCAGCGTTCGCTTCCGGTGATCGCTGCAGGTGAAGCTCACCGCGGGTTGACGCCCCGGTCCCCCCGGGGCATGGTCGCGCCTCCCCCGGGACCAGCACCCAGCCGTTCAGCGGATTCATTTTTTCCAGCTGAGGTGGCACTAACCGACGGAGGTACGTGCCGATGCGACTGCAGCCTGTACCTGCGCGTGTCGACAATTACATCTGGATCCTGCGTGATGCACAGGACCGCGCGCTGGTGGTCGACCCCAGTGAAGCCGATCCGGTGCTCGAGGCGGCGGACCGCGATGGATTCACTCCGGCGGCCATTCTGCTGACCCATCATCACAGTGACCACATTGCCGGCGCCGCGCCGCTGCTGGAGCGCTGGAACGGCCTACCGGTATATGGCCCGGATGACGATCGGGTTGACCTCTCGATGCATCGACCGGTCGATGGTGAGGTGTTCGACGTCGAGGACTGGCGCATCACCACGCTGCACGTGCCCGGCCACACCCGCACGCACATCGCTTTTTTCGTCGAGGACTCCGGGGACGGAAGCCCCGTGCTGTTCTGTGGCGACACCCTCTTCAGCCTGGGCTGCGGGCGCCTGTTCGAGGGCGACGCGGCGCAGATGAAGGACTCGCTGGGGAAGCTCGCGGCACTACCCCCCGACACCCGGGTCTGCTGCGGACACGAGTACACGCTGGCCAATGCCGCCTTCGCGGCAGTGGTCGAACCCGACAACGCGGCGCTCCAACGCCGCATGAAGGAGGCCCGGACCATGCGCGATGCCCTCAAGCCCACCCTGCCCAGCACGCTGGACGACGAACTCGACTGCAATCCTTTCCTGCGTTGCGAGCAGCCGGGCGTGATCGCCTCGGCCGCACGACGCCTGGGCCGCCTCCCCGCCGACGCGGTGGAGACCTTCGCCACCCTGCGTGGCTGGAAAGACGGGTTCGCATCGTGAGCGCCCGTCATCCAGCGGTGCGCTTCCTTGTCCGCGCGTGCCTCGTTGCGATCTCCGCGGTGCCGGGCCTCACGCTCGCTGCCGAGACCCCCTCGCCCGACTTCAACGCGCCGAGCCGTACCGGGCGTGACATCTACGAGCGCTTCCGCAGTGGCTTGGCCGAGCCGGCCTGCCCGGCGCAGGCAAGCGCCTATACGCGCCAGTTCGCGCACGCTCCACAGCGCCTGGCCAATCGCGATGACCGGACCCTCGCCCTGTTCGGCCACGTGGTCGATTCGCTGCGTGCCGCCCACCTTCCGACCGAATATGCCCTGATCCCCTTCGTGGAGAGCGGCTACAAGCCGACGGCACGCAGCCCTGCCGGCCCGGCGGGCATGTGGCAGATGATCGGAACCACCGCCCGCAACCACAAGGTGCCAATGCGGCCTGGCTACGACGGCCGCATGTCCCCGATCGATTCCACCAAGGCGGCGGTGCGTTATCTCAAGACCCTGCATGGCATGTTCGGCGGCAACTGGCGCCTGGCGGTGATGGCCTACAACGCCGGCGAGTACCGCGTCTTCGGCGCGATCCGGCGGGCCGGGCTGACTCCGCGCTCGGCGAAGGCCGAGGCGCTGGTCGGGCTCCCGGACATCACCCGCGTCTATGACGACAAGCTGCATGCGATCTCGTGCGTGCTCGCCCGGGCCGACGGGCAGCCACGTTGGCTCGCCTCGCTTGATCGTCCCGTACCCCGGCTCGCACCCGTCGCTTCCTCCGGGCAGATGGTCGCGGTCGCGCAGACGGACAGGCCGCCTGTCAGCACCGGCACGCCGCAGGCTTCCACGCCGGTGCTCGCCTCGCTGCTGCCTGACGTCGCCGCGCCATCCTCCGCTGCAGCCTCGCTGGGGGCCGACGCTATGACGGCTCCCGATGGGGGCCAGATCGAGGAGGCGGCATTCATCAATACGGCATCGTTGCCCTCGAACCCGGCGGCCGCCGTCGTTGAAACCCTGTCGCCACGACGCCACACGGTCGCTGCGGGCGAGAGCCTGTGGCGCATCGCCAAGCGCTACCAGGTCCCCATCACGGATCTGCTCGAGCGCAACGGCTTCGATACCGGCAGGCTGCTGGCTCCGGGCATGGTCCTGGCAATCGATGCGGTGGCCGCGAAGTAGCCGCTCACGGATGCACGAGGCACACTAGCGCCCCGTCCGCCGCCCGGCGGGCGCCAGCGTCGGAGAGCACATGGGTTTCCTGCAAGGCAAGCGCGCACTGGTCACGGGTATCGCGAGCCAGCGCTCGATCGCGTCGGGCATCGCCGAGGCGATGCATCGTCAAGGCGCCGAGCTCGCTTTTACCTATCAGAACGACAAGCTCAAATCGCGCGTGGAAGCCGCAGCGGCCGAATGCGGCAGCGACATCGTGCTGCCCCTCGACGTCACCTCCGACGAGCAGATCCACCAGTGTTTCGAGCAGCTCGGCCAGCGCTGGGACAGTCTGGACATCGTCGTGCATGCGATCGCCTACGCCCCACGCGAGGCGATCGAGGGTGAATTCCTCGACGGCCTGACCCGCGAGAACTTCGCGATCGCCCACGACATTTCCGCCTATTCGCTCGCCGCGCTCGCCAAGGCCTCACGGCCGATGATGAAGGGCCGCAACGGCGCGATCCTGACGCTGAGCTATCTCGGCGCCGAGCGGGCGCTGCAGAACTACAACGTCATGGGCGTGGCGAAGGCTAGCCTCGAGGCGACCGTGCGTTACCTGGCGCTGAACCTCGGCCCGGAAGGAACCCGCGTCAATGCGATCTCCGCCGGCCCGATCAAGACACTCGCCGCCGCCGGCATCGCGAACTTCCGCAAGATGCTGCATCACTTCGAGACGTATGCGCCGATGCGCCGCAGCGTGACGATCGAGGACGTCGGCAACGTTGCGGCGTTCATGTGCTCGGACCTCGCGCTCGGCGTGACCGGCGAGGTCACCTACGTCGACTCGGGCTACAACATCCTGGGCATGACCGGCATCGGCGACGAGAACTGAGCACAGGCAGATGTAAAAAAGCCCCCAGTCACGGGGGCTTTTTTTTATGCGTCCAAGGGGGTTTCAGAGATTCGCCTCGTGGACTTCCACGTGCATACCCCGCCGGATCGACTTGACGACCGACTGCAGGTCGACGTTCCCGCCCAGTTCGGCCAGTTGGCGCTTGAACGCCTCGCCTTGGGCGCCGGCGAGATCGGCGGCACTGCCCGGTATCACGCGGTCGATGACAAAGACCACAGCGCGGCCGTCCGGCAGCAGGTGGGAACCGGCCACGACTTTGCCACCGCTTGGCTGGGCAGCGAAAAACGCGTCTGCGACGCCTGGAGCCACCACCTTGGCCCCGCGGGTAACGCCCGGTAGCGACTGCGGTGCTGCAAGCCCCTCCGAAGCAGCGACTGCGGCTACGGGCTGTCCGGCACGCAGGTGCGCGAGGATGCCCGCGATGCGCTGCGTGGCCGCCTTGCGCAGGCGCTCGGCGCGAACGCCGGCAATGACGCGGTCACGTGCCTCCGCCAGTGCGAGCGGCCGTGCAGGAGCATGTGCCGTCACGCGTACCAGCACGCTGTGATCCGGGCCAACTTCGATGGGGTCGCTCACCATGCCCTGCTGGATCGCGCTGTCCGCAAACACGGCGCGCTGCACGGCCGGCAGTGCAATAACACCCGCGCCCTGACCGCGCGCAATGGGGCCTGTCGTTCTCATCTGCAGACCCGCTTCTCGCGCCGCCGGCGCCAGCGACGATGGGTTCTTCAGCACTGCATCGACCAGCCTGGAAGTGACCGCATTGAAATTGCGCTCGCGCGCAGCCTCGGTGGCCTCCGTGGCGAGGGTCTCGCGGACCTGCTCGAACGCCTGCTGCTTGCCTGCACGCAACTCCCGCAACTGGATGACGTGCCAGCCGAATTCCGTCCTGACAGGGTCGCTCACCGCGCCGGCCTTCATGGCGAAAAGCGCCTTCTCGAACGCCGGCGGCATTACGCCACGGGTAATCGGGCCGAGATCGCCACCAGCCGCCTTGGAACCCTCGTCATCGCTGCTGGACCGTGCAAGCGCGGCAAAGTCCGCGCCCGGCGCTCGCGCCTGGACCGCCAGACGCGCGGCCTTGTCACGTGCCTCCTTGTCGGCTGCGGCATTCGCGCCTGCAGGCACACGTACGAGGATATGCGAGGCCACTCGCTGTTCATCGGCGACGAACCGGGTCTTTTCCTGTTCGTAGCGCTGACGCAGTGCGGCTTCGTCAGGCGCTGGCGAAGCGAGCAACGAGGCATCCACTTCGACGTATTCCAGCGTCACCGTTTCCGGGGTACGCAACGTTCCCTGATTCTTCCGGTACCACGCCGAGATCTCGGCTTCCGATACCG
>SCUY01000067.1 GCA_004322525.1 Lysobacter sp.
CTTCCGATCTCGGCTGCATGCGGTCGTCGCGCAGGTCTACCATCCGGATCCGCGCGCGCGTCGCCAGCGGCTGAAAGCGCGCGAGCGTGAACGCAATGCGCAGAACATCCGTCGCAGCGAAGCATTGCTGGAGTCCACCGGCATCCGCGAGCTGCGCCGCAAGCCGGTGTTCACCACGCCGAACTACTTCCCGCCGAGCGCACCGGGCCAGCCGATGCTCGCAGCGCTGGAGCCGCATGTCGCGACACCCGATCGCGAATCGCCCGAACTGCTGCACTGCTACGTCTGCAAGCAGAAGTACACGCAGGTGCATCACTTCTACGACCAGCTGTGCCCGCCCTGCGCCGACTTCAACTTCTTCAAGCGCACCGAGCTGGCGGACCTCGCCGGGCGTGTTGCATTGCTGACCGGAGGCCGCGTCAAGATCGGCTACCAGGCCGGCATGAAGCTGCTGCGTGCCGGCGCCCGCCTGATCGTCACCACGCGTTTCCCGCGCGATTCGGCGATGCGCTACGCGCAGGAGCCGGACTTCGCCGACTGGGCACATCGGCTGGAAATCTTCGGCCTCGACCTGCGCCACACGCCGAGCGTCGAAGCTTTCTGCAGCGAGCTGTTGCGAACGCACGACCGCCTCGATTTCATCATCAACAACGCCTGCCAGACCGTGCGCCGGCCGCCGGAGTTCTATGCGCACATGATGGAAGGCGAGACCGCCGCGCTGCACGACGCGCCGGAACATATCTGCGGCCTGATCGGACGTTACGAGGGGCTGCGCAGTTACACGATGCTGCCCGAAGGAGATGCGGCGCAGTCGCTTCTGTCACCGGATGCGAAGTCGATGCGCGCCGCCGCAGGCCTCACGCGCGCGGCCGAACTCTCGCAGGTGCCGTTGCTCGCCGAGGAGCTGCTCGGCCAGAAGCACCTGTTCCCGGAAGGCCGGCTGGATGCGGACCTGCAGCAGGTCGACCTGCGCGGCCGCAACTCGTGGCGGCTGCTGATGCACGAGGTGCCCACCGTCGAACTGCTGGAAACGCAGCTCGTCAATGCGATCGCGCCGTTCATCATCAACGCGCGCCTGAAGCCGCTCATGCTGCGCACACCCGGGCGCGACAAGCACATCGTCAACGTCTCGGCGGTCGAAGGGCAGTTCTACCGCAACTTCAAGACCACCCGGCATCCGCATACCAACATGGCGAAGGCCGCGCTCAACATGATGACGCGCACCTCGGCGGCGGATTACCAGGCCGACGGCATCCACATGAACGCGGTCGACACCGGCTGGGTCACCGACGAGGATCCGGCGGAAATCGCCGCGCGCAAGGTCGTCGAGGAACGTTTCCACCCGCCGCTCGACATCCTCGACGGCGCAGCGCGGATCGTGGATCCGATCATCCATGGGCTCAACACCGGCGAGCACGTGTGGGGACAGTTCCTGAAGGATTACCGGCCGACTGACTGGTAAGGCGTCGCGCGATCATTGATCGTGATGAGCTCCTGAGCGCTTGACTGATCGCGTCGGCGGCTCTTCGAGCGGCAACGCATTGCATTTCCGGTGCGGCTGTTGACAACGCATCCGCAGCGCACGCCCCGCCGGCGCTCGGTTGACTTTCCCGAGCCCGGGCCCGTACCGTTCGCCGAGCTTTCACACGGATCGTGACCATGCACTGGCTACCACCGCTTCGCGGCGCGCTGGCGACCCCGCTTCTCCTGCTCGCGCTGCAAGGATGCGCCGCCCCGATGACCGCCGACACGCCCCGCTATCCACCCCCCGGCCACTTCCCGGCGACGATGAACCGCCTCAAGGACGGGCCATACCGCTTCTGGCAACACAACTTCGGCGCGTACTGCTTCGATACGTGGGGCTGCCGAGTGGCGTATGGGCCGCATGTCGTTGTCGACCAGCCAGAGAGCCGTCACTTTCCTGCGGCCGGCGCCGAGCGGCTTGCGTTGATGCACGGCGGGTATATCGGCCTGAAAAATTTCCAGGGGCCCGTCGTCATCGACTGGCGAGCGGCCGATCGTTCTCCCCTGCATGCGGAACTCGATCTTGCGCAGATCTTCGCCGACGGCCGCATGCGCTATGACGTGCCTGATGTGGAGATCAATCCTGATGCGTCCGTGCCGGATCCGGACATCGTGCTAGAGGTGTACGACCGCACGGTGCGCGTCTACATGAAGGCCTTCATCAGCCTGAAGCGGCCGCGTGACCCGTCGAACCCTCATACGAATGCCGTGGACGACAACGTACTCGTATACGAACACAACTATTAAGGCCCTCAAGCCATGCAAGGACGCACCGGCCCGGACCACGCATCGCGCTACGCTGCGGATACGCACGACATCGAGAGCTTTGCCCACGCGGAGCAACAACTCGCTCGATTGCGGACACCCGTCTTCATGGCTGCTTCGGATCCGCATGCACGGCTGTACGTCGCAAGCTTCGACGGCACCGGCAACGATCGTGAGCAGCCCGGACCGAGGACGAATCCCGCGCTGATCTACAACCAGATCCAAGCCGATCCAATGGCGCATCCACGCGTGCAGGGCGGCTACATCGCCGGCCCCGGCACGCAGGCGCATGCTCCCGAGCGCTGGAATGACCTAAAGAGCGGCATCACCTATCAGGCGCGCCTCGAGGAGATGTACCTCGTGTTCTGCCGACAGGCTTGGCGGTGGATCCGCGACAACCCGGAGGCCACCATTGGCCTAGTGAACGTCGGCTTCAGTCGCGGGGGCGAAGAAGCAGCGGGCTTCGCCCGCCTGGTGGATGAGAGGGGTATCCGAGACCCAACGAACGTGCGGATCCACCGCAACCGCGATCAGCTGATCACGCGCATTGATTACGACCCGACGCTGCCCTTCCTCCGCGCGCCCGGCTCTGTCGCCCAGGCCGAGCTGCTCTTCGACCCCGTCGGCACCGGCGAGCCGTGGAAGCGCGACCGTCGTCCGCCGCCGCGCGTGCTGACGGGATTGCAGATCTACGCGGAGGACGAGCGCCGCGACCTGTTCAAACCCTCGCACATTCTCGCGCCCGGCCTTTCGAGCGACGCGCGGTTTCTGGGCGTCGTGGTCGGCGGTGCGCACAGCAACATCGGGGGAGGCAACGTCGAGGACGGGCTATCGCGTCGCAGCCTCAACCTTGGCATCGATTTCCTGAACTCGCTCAGCAACACCCCGTTCCTCGAGAAGGTGCACCTGCGCCCCGACCTTGACGTCGTGGTACGCACCGCTGAGTACCTTCCCATCTACAACGACCGCGCCTACCGTGCCAAAGAACGCGCCGGCGTGCCCGAGGATCATCGGCGTGCGGGAATCGAGTGCATCGCTGGCAGCCTGCGACGTTGCGACGCCGATGGCCGCTCGCCGGCGCCCGTCGATCGCGTGCTGAACGCTGCGTTTCCGCGCCGTGACGTACCTATCGGACGTGTGCCGCCGACGCCTGACAAGTTCCTTGATCGACCACCGGCACAGCAGCGCGATGACCTGCAGCCGGTCGCGCCGCCCCGCGGCCTCCTGCATCGCATCATCGCGCCGGGCGTCGGTGCGATCGAGGACATCAAGGAAAAGTTGCTGTCGCAGGCGGAGGCTGGTGTTCGATCGCTGGACGCAAGCCTCGGTCGCGACTACGACGCGTCGAGCGAGCGCATGGCGGCGAGTCTGGCGCGTCTCGCGAAGGCGGAGGGCTTCGATCGCATCGACGCCGTCATGCTGGGCCGGCCAACGGAAACAGTCCGCGCCGGCGAGCATGTATTCGTCGTGCAGGGCCGCTTCCCCGACGCGACCAACCGCGTCGCGCACATGAAGACGCAGGACGCGATCGCGACGCCGGTCGAGCACTCGATGCGGCAGATGGAACAGCTCGATGCGAGCCGTCATGCCT
Source organism: Lysobacter sp. (assembly GCA_004322525.1). GTDB lineage: Bacteria > Pseudomonadota > Gammaproteobacteria > Xanthomonadales > Xanthomonadaceae > Cognatilysobacter. The sequence continues at coordinate 3,881 of SCUY01000067.1, forward strand.
TGGCCGGCGTGCCAGGCCAGACGCAGGGGCCGCCACTCGCGCATCGCCTCCGCGCATAGCCCGGCGGCGGCCGCACGGTCGTCCCGCCGTGGCGCCTTGATACAATGCCCCCGCCCGCCGAGGGGCGCTGCGACCGTCAGGAAGCGACCGTGCAAACGCACGGCGCCGGCGGCCAGGCTCGGTGGCGATCTTTCAAACGGCGCCCGTGCAGGAACCGCATCGACACGCCGGTTCCCCACGACCACGGAGCTACCGATGAACGCACAACTGAAAACCTTCTCGACCGAAGGCGACTACAAGGTCGCCGATATCTCGCTTGCCGACTGGGGCCGCAAGGAACTCGACATCGCCGAGCAGGAAATGCCCGGCCTGATGTCGATCCGCCGCAAGTACGCCGCCGCGCAGCCGCTGGCCGGCGTGCGCGTCACCGGCTCGCTGCACATGACCATCCAGACCGGCGTGCTGATCGAGACGCTCAAGGATCTCGGCGCCGACGTGCGCTGGGCCTCGTGCAACATCTTCTCGACGCAGGACCATGCCGCCGCCGCGATCGCCGTCACAGGCACGCCAGTGTTCGCGTGGAAGGGCGAATCGCTGGAGGAATACTGGGATTGCACGCTCGACGCGCTGACCTTCCCAGGCGGCCTCGGCCCACAGCTCGTCGTCGACGACGGCGGCGACGTGACGCTGCTGATCCACAAGGGTTACGAGCTCGAAAACGGTTCGACCTGGGTCGACGAAGCCGCCGCCTCGCACGAGGAGCAGGTGATCAAGAACCTGCTCAAGCGCGTTGCGGCCGAGCGCCCGGGCTTCTGGCACACCGTCGTGCGCGACTGGAAGGGCGTCTCGGAAGAGACGACCACCGGCGTGCACCGCCTGTACCAGCTCGCGCAGCAGGGCTCGCTGCTGGTGCCGGCGATCAACGTCAACGACTCGGTCACCAAGTCGAAGTTCGACAACCTCTACGGCTGCCGCGAGTCGCTGGCCGATGGCCTGAAGCGCGCGATGGACGTGATGCTCGCCGGCAAGTGCGCGGTCGTCTGCGGCTATGGCGACGTCGGCAAGGGCTCAGCGCATTCGCTGCGTGCCTACGGCGCGCGCGTGGTGGTCACCGAGATCGATCCCATCAATGCGCTGCAGGCGGCGATGGAAGGTTTCGAGGTCAACACGGTTGAAAGCACGCTCGGCCGCGGTGACATCTACGTCACCACCACCGGCAACAAGGACGTGCTGACGCTCGAGCATATGAGCCGCATGAAGGACCAGGCGATCGTCTGCAACATCGGCCACTTCGACAACGAGATCCAGGTCGATGCGCTGAACCAGTCGGATGCGGTGCGCCTCAACATCAAGCCGCAGGTGGACAAGTACACGTTCGCCAATGGCAACGCGATCTTCCTGCTCGCCGAAGGCCGCCTGGTCAACCTGGGCTGCGCCACGGGCCATCCGAGCTTCGTCATGTCGAATTCTTTCTCGAACCAGACGCTCGCACAGCTCGATCTGTGGGCCAACAAGGACACGTACGAGCCCAAGGTCTACATCCTGCCCAAGAAGCTCGACGAGGAAGTGGCGCGCCTGCACCTGGAGAAGATCGGGGTGAAGCTGACGGTGCTCAGCGACGAGCAGGCGGCCTACCTGGGCGTCGACAAGAGCGGCCCGTACAAGCCGGATCATTACCGCTACTGATCGGCTTCATCACTGGGCGGCATGACAAAACGGGCGCCACGGCGCCCGTTTTTATGCGTAGGCAATGCATCAGTTACAGGTCAAGTGACGGAAGACCACGGTGGCTCGACATGGGACATGGCGTGGCCGTCGGCGTCGCCGGAGTGCAGCTTGCGCACGAGGCCTATGGGTGGGGAGAGGCCTTCCCCCGTATCGGGATCGATGACAGTGGCATCGCCGAATCGTCGGTCCGTCGTGCTTACTATTGATCGCGATGAAGCAATAGAATCCTTGGATTCCGCCCAGGCACGTCCGCATGGTCCCGATCAGTTTCGAGTTCTATCCGCCCAAAACCGCAGACCAGCACCTGCAGTTCGACAGGACGGTCAGCAAACTGCGCGGGCAGCGCCCGGACTATGTCAGCGTGACGTTCGGCGCCGGCGGCTCCACGCTCAGCCACACCCCGGAGACGATCCAGAAGCTGCGTGCCGGTGGCCTCGACGCGGCACCGCATATCACCTGCATGGGAGGATCGCGCGAGGAGATCCGCGGGCTGCTCAAGCTCTACCGCGCGTTGGGCGCGAAACGGCTGGTCGCGCTACGCGGTGATCTTCCCTCGGGCATGGTCAGCGCGGGCGAGCTGCGTTACGCCGACGAGCTGGTGCGCTTCATCCGCGAGGAGACGGGCGAGCATTTCCACATCGAAGTTGCCGCCTATCCGGAGATGCATCCGCAGGCGCGGGATTCACAGGCCGACCTGCGCAACTTCGTGGGCAAGGTGCGCGCGGGCGCGAATGGTGCGATCACCCAGTACTTTTATAACGCCGACGCCTACTTCCGCTTCGTCGATGACGTGCATCATGCCGGTATCGACGTGCCGATCGTGCCCGGCATCATGCCGATCGCCAACTTCAGCCAGCTCAGGCGCTTCTCCGACCTGTGCGGTGCCGAGATCCCGCGCTGGATCGCCCAGCGGATGCTCGCCTACGGTGATGATGCGGAGAGCGTGCGGGCGTTCGGCGCCGAAGTGGTCGCGCAGCTGTGCAGGCGGCTCATGGATGGCGGCGCGCCGTCGCTTCATTTCTATACGCTCAACCTTTCCAAACCCACTCTGAACGTCCTGGCGCATCTGGGCTGATTCCGGCGTTTTGTTGCATGCGGGTTCAGCCCCGCGACGCCCGTCACACTTTTCGTTGACATCGGCGGGTCGAGCATTGGCTGCGTATTCCGCAGCCGGTGCGCGCCATGAAACTGACGACTCTCGCCTCCACCCTCGCCCTGGGTCTTGTGCTGTCGGTGCCGGCCACGCGTGATGCCGAAGCCGCCTTCATCGGTATCCAGCGCTGCCAGTCGCCGGACGGCACGATGGTCTATACCGATAAACCCTGTGCCCTGCTGGCAGCGCGTCCGGTCGCGATTCCGGCCGAATTGAATCTGCGGCTCGCCAGTGAAAGCTCGCGTGGCGATGCGATCTCGACCCTGGAAGGCGATGCCGTGTCCGCCGAACTCGCCATGTCCTCCGCGCAGCGGACGGCTCGCGTCGGTCGCCGCTCGGCCGCCGCAGGCTGCGCCCGCACGCCGACCCAACTTGCCATGGACCTCGAAGGCTCGCTCGCCCTGCGCGATGTCAACCGTCTGGCAGAGAGTTTTCATTGGGTCGGCATGACGCAGAAGCAGGCCGTGCCGGTGATGAAGGAGCTGGAGCGCATGAGCCGCAGGACCGTCAGCAATGCGCAGTTCTACGACGCCGGCATCGGCATGGGCCTGGACTATGCGGATGCCAGCGGCGGCGCGGCTGTTCGCGGTGCCGGCATCATGCAGGTCAACTTCCAGACCGAAACCGGGATGCTTCCTGTCCAGCTGAACGTCGAGCAGTACGCAGGCTGTTATTTCGTGCGTTTCTGAGGCGACCCGTGAGCGGCCGGCGTATGCAGCGGCTACGCTTCGCGCATGCGCCGTCTCGTCGTTGCCATCCTGTTCGCGGGCTTCGCCTGCATGCCACATGCGGTCAATGCCCAGGTGCGCCGCTGCGCATTGCCTGACGGCAATACCGTTTTTACCGACCGCCGCTGCGAAGCGCTCGGTGGCACCGAACGGCCGGCCGCGTTTGCCCAACCACAACTGCGCACCTATCGTCCGGCCTGTCCACGCACGCTGCGTGATCTCGCATTCGAACTGTCATCGTCGATCGACGCGCGCGACGTCAACCGGCTCGCCGGCATCTACGACTGGACCGGCATGTCGACGCGCCAGGGGTATGCGGTGATGTCACGCCTGCAGGCGATCGTCGACCGGCCGCTGGTCGACCTGCAGCCGGTCTATCCCGGTGGCCGGGATCCCTGGCAGCTGCAGGAGGCCGCACCACCACAGCCGCCCGTCGCGCTGCGGGTCGAGCAGGTTTCGAAGAACGGGAGTACCCCGGTGCGGGCGGTATTCGGACTGCGCAAACGGCTCGATTGCTGGTGGGTGACGGAGGGATCCGGACAGGCGAGGGCGGCGCCCGCAACCGCTGCGCCGATCACGCCGCCGGTGCCGGTGGACGGCACCGTTCCGATCGCGCCCACGCCGGCCCCACCTTCGGACTGAGCGCCGCTGCCGGCCGCAGGGCACAATACGCGCCGCTTCCCAACGGATGTCGCGCATGCACTACCCCGAATGGATCTGGCACAACGGCAGCATCAAGCCATGGGCCGAGGCCACCACGCACGTCATGTCGCATGCGCTGCATTACGGCTCGTCCGTGTTCGAGGGCATCCGCTGCTATCGCACGCCCGCCGGCCCAGCGATCTTCCGGCTGACCGACCACACCCGGCGCCTGATGGCGTCGGCACGCATCTACGAGATGGCGATGCCCTACGGGGTGGACGCGGTGAATGCGGCCTGCCGCGAGGTGGTGCAGCGCAACGGCCTGGAGCAGGCTTACCTGCGCCCGGTGGCGTATCGCGGGCTCGGCGGGTTCGGGCTCTCGGCGGAGACACCGACCGACGTCGCCGTTGCCGCCTGGCCGATGGGCCCTTACCTCGGCGAGGACGCGCTCGAGCAGGGCATCGACGCCTGCGTCTCCAGCTGGCAACGTTTTGCGCCCAACACCATTCCTGCCGGTGCGAAAGCGGGCGGCAACTATCTGTCCGGCCAGTTGATCGCGCGCGAAGCGCGTCGCCTGGGTTTCGGCGAAGGCATTGCGCTGGCATCGACCGGCCTGCTCAGCGAGGGTGCCGGCGAGAACCTGTTCCTCGTCTTTGAGGGAGCACTGCACACCACGCCGATCAGCGCCGCACTGCTCAACGGCATCACCCGCAACACGATCATCACGCTCGCGCGCGACAACGGGATCGCGGTGGTCGAACGTGACCTGCCGCGCGAATACCTCTACCTGTGCGACGAGCTTTTCATGTGCGGCACGGCGGCCGAAATCACACCGATCCGTTCGGTCGACGGGCGCCAGGTCGGCGAAGGCCGCACCGGGCCGCTGACCAAGCGGATCCAGGAGCTGTTCTTCGGCCTGTTCGATGGCAGCACGCCGGACCGTTACGGCTGGCTCGAGCCGGTCGCATAACGACGCGTCAGCCGAACGTGAGCATGGCCTCAACGCCACGTTCGGCGCCCGGTTTCACCTGGACCTGCCAGCCGTAGAGCTCGCAGAGGCGTCGCACGATCGACAAGCCGATACCTCCGCCCTGCGAATGCCCGGCATGCGTGCCGCGATAGCCCCGCTCGAACAGTCGCGCCGCATCCTCCGGGCTGAGACCAGGCCCGGAATCGATCACCTCCACCGCACGCGGAAGCAGGCGCACCACCACCTCGCCTTCCATCGTGTACTTGACCGCATTGCCGATCAGGTTACCCAGCGCCACGGCGACGGCGGCCTCCGGCGCATCGGCAAGCAGGCCCCGCTCACCGTCGAGGCGCAGCGTGATGGGCTTGCCTGCCAGCTGTGCCCGATGGGCATCCAGCAAGTGTTCGGCAACGCGCGCGACGTCCGTTCTGCCCTGCCCGCGCTCGTTGCGTGACAGCAGCAGCAGCGCGCTGATCAGGTCGGTGCATTGCTGCTCGGCGCGCTGGATACGCAACAGGCGGCTGCGTGTCTTCTCGTCGATGTCCGACTTCGACATCAGCAATTCGATCGCGCCGCGGATCACCGCGAGCGGCGTGCGCAACTCGTGGCTGACGTCGGCGTTGAACTCGCGATCGCGTTGCACCACCTGCGTCAGCCGGGCCGCGTAATCGTCGAGCGCAGCGGCGAGCTGGCCCACTTCGTCGTCGGCGAAATCGTTCGCGAGCGGTTCTGTGAGCCCCGCCCGGCCCGATCGCTTCAGGCGTTGCGCCAGCTCCAGTACGGGGCTCATTACTCGCGACGCCGACCACCAGCCGAGCAGGAACGAGAACACCGTGAACCCGATCACGACACCGATCAGCTGCTGGTTGAACCGATCTTTGCCGCGCTCGGATTCAGACAGGTCGTAGGCGAGGAAAAACCAGGCCGGGGCGGTCTTGCGCACCGCGAGCCGATAGGCGAACGGCGTGCCGTCGTCGTTGACGCCGCGGATGGTATGGATGCCGTCCCCCAGCACATACCACTCGGGTCGCTCGCGCTCGAGCCTGGCGAACCGGTCGGGGGTGACGACGCGTGCAAGGAACTGCTGCACCGGGATCGCCGGTTCGCGGGTGGGGTTCAAGGCGTACTGCCGCGCCACCTCGTCGATGTTGCGGTTCATGACGTCGGTGACGAGTTCATCCTCGACGCGGTCGCGCACCCAGTTGGTGGCGTAGACGAGCAGCAGGGTCAGGCTGAGACCCAGCAGCACGAAGCCGAGAATGATCCGGCTGCGCAGGCGACGTCTGTAACGGGTGCGCGCGCGCGGTCGCGCGGTCGGCACGTCGGCGATGGCCATCGGCAGGGGAAGAAGTGGAAAGCGGCAGTCTAGTGGCCGCGATCCACCGCGTCAGTCAGTTGACCGGTTCCGGCGCCGCGATCCGGTAGCCGATGCCATGGCGGGTCTGGATCAGTGGCGTTCCGAACGGCTTGTCCAGCACGGCGCGCAGGCCGTGGATATGCACGCGCAGGCTGTCCGAATCGGGCAGCTCCTCACCCCAGACACGCGTTTCCAGTTCCTGGCGGGTGACCACCGCAGGCGCGGCTTCCATCAATGCCTGCAGGATCTTCAACGCGGTCGGATTGAGCTGGAGCAGCTTGCCCTGCCGCCGCACTTCCAACGTATCCAGGTTGTATTCGAGGTCGGCGACGTTGAGTACGCGCGTCTGTACGCCACGGCCACGGCGCGAAAGGGCGGCCAGCCGCACTTCGACTTCCTGCAGGGCGAAGGGCTTGATCAGGTAGTCATCGGCGCCCGAGTCGAAGCCGGCGAGCTTGTTGTCCAGGCTGTCGCGTGCGGTAAGCATCAGCACCGGCGTCTGCTTGCGCGCCTCGTTGCGAAGCTTGCGGCAGACTTCCAGGCCATCGATGCCGGGCAGGTTGAGATCGAGCACGATCGCGTCGAAATCATGGACGACCGCCAGATGCAGGCCGGTGATGCCGTCGGCGGCGAAATCGACCGTATGGCCACGGTCCTCGAGGAAATCGCCCAGGTTGGCGGCGATGTCGTGATTGTCCTCGATGACGAGAATGCGCATGCAAGGGTCCTGGGGTTGGAGTCGACCCTGTCCCGCAACGGCGCGTTGTGCGGTGTCGAGGCGGCGGGTGGCGGGCGTTGACGGATGCATTGATCGATTGTCTCAGACGGCGTTCATTCGCCACGTTCACATCCGACCACGATCCGCAAAAAAAGTGCCCGGACACGAGGCCCGGGCAAAAAGTGTTACCCCGATTACCGCGTCGAGCCGATAGACCCGAGGAGCCGCGGTCGGGGCACGCTACGCCTCGAAGGCTTAAACGTCCGTTAAGGCCGAGCCCCGAGTTTCGTTATTAATTCGTTATTTTCGGCGCGCGCGACGACGGGGCCGGCGCTGGCAGCCGCCTGCCACGAAGCGGATGACCGCCCCGGCCACGTCCTGTCCCGAGGCGGTTTCGATCCCTTCCAGGCCTGGCGAGGCGTTGACCTCGAGCACCAGCGGCCCGCGGTCGGAGCGGATCAGGTCGACGCCGGCAATCCCCAGGCCCAGCACGCGCGTCGCCCGGGTCGCCACGTCGATCTCGGCCTCGGTGGGGGTGACGCCCAGGGCGGTGCCGCCGCGGTGCAGGTTAGACCGGAACTCTCCCGCTGGCGCCTGTCGGCGCATCGCCGCGACCACCTGGTCGCCCACCACGAAGCAGCGTACGTCCGCCCCCTTGGCTTCGGCGATGTATTCCTGCACGAGGAAGTTCGCGAACAGCCCGCGCAACGCCTCGGTGATCCCGCGCGAGGCCGACAGTTTCTCGGCCAGTATCACGCCCGCGCCCTGCGAGCTCTCGGTGAGCTTGATGACATGCGGCGGCGGGCCGAGAAGGTTCAACAGGTCGCTGGTGTCATCCGGGTTGTCACCGAACACGGTCACCGGCATGTGGATGCCTTCCGCGGCGAGCAGCTGGTGCGCGCGCAGCTTGTCGCGCGCCTTCAGGATGGCATCGGACGGGTTCGGCGTGCAGGTTCCCATCAGCTCGAACTGCCGGAGCACCGCGCTGCCATAGCGGGTCACGGAGGCGCCGATGCGCGGTATGACCGCGTCGTAGCCGGCCAGCGGCCTGCCCTTGTAATGCATGTCAAAAGCACCGCAGGCGATGTGCATATAGCAGCGCAGCGGGTCGAGCACGCGGACGGTATGCCCCTGTTCGCGTGCGGCTTCCACCAGCCTGCGCGTGGAGTACAGCGAACTGTTGCGGGAGAGGATCGCCAGTTTCATGGGATATCGCCGGATTCGACGGGGCGCCGGGACCGGCGCCCATGAAGGTAGGAACCTGCGGGGTCTACGGTGAAAAGGCCTGCGAGGGAAGTGCGCCCGAGCAGCATCGGGAAGCGCATGCCACGACGATCGGCCAGGTTGATCTCGATATCCCGTTCTACGCCCGCCAGCTGAAGCCGCGTGCACAGGAATACACGCAGCGTGCGGTGGCCACCGGAATCGACCACCTCGCGTTCGTCATGCAGCGGCGCACAGGCCTCCACGCTGCGGCGGCCGGCGGGCGCGAGCCTGAACCCGACCCAGGGTGCACCCTGCTCGACGAAACGCCACTGCGTATCGACATGCAGGGCGGACGACCGCGCACCGGTGTCGACCTTGGTCCGCACGGCCGGCAAACCCAGCTCGGGCAGGATGACCCATTCGCGCCAGCCAAGGACGGTGCCTGTCGACATGGACTCTCCCGCCACGGCTGCAAACAGAACGGCGGCCGAGCGGCC
>SCUY01000068.1 GCA_004322525.1 Lysobacter sp.
CCTCGCCCGCGCCTCCGCGGGCGCTCGCCGCTTAGCGAGGAATACCGCTTGTCCGACCAGACCCCCGACGCCGGCGAAGTCGCCGAAAAGCGCGTGCGCAAGGCACGTGTGAGCAAGGCTGACGCCGCGCCCCCCGAATCGGCGCCCTCCGCGGCGTCTCCTCCTTCCGCGTCCTTCGACTCCGTGCCCCCCGCAGGGCCTACGCCGCCGCCGGCGCCTCGCCAGGATCACGACGGGCCACGCCCGCCGCGCGCCGAACAGGTGCCGCCCAGGGAGTCCACGCCAGGTGCCGGGGCGCCCGAGTCTTCGGGCGAATCGAATGCCGATGGCAGCCCGCGCGAGCCCCAGGGCGAAGGTGGCCGGTCCAGTCGTCGCGAACGTTTCCGGAATCGCCGCGACCGTGGCCGTGACCGTCCACAGGGCGGTGGCGGTGGCGGTGGTGGCCACGGCGGCATGAGCGACGACGGCGGCAACGAGGCCTTCGTGCCGCGCGCGCATCCGCAGGTGCCGGAGAATTTCCCCAGCTACTCGCTGGGCGACTTCAAGCGCATGCCCGCGGCCAAGCTGCTGGAGATCGCCGACCAGCTCAACATCCAGGAAGGTGTCGCCCGCGCGCGTAAGCAGGACGTCATCTTCGCGCTGCTCAAGGTGCTCACGCGCCATGGCGAAGGCGTCGCTGCCGATGGCGTGCTGGAAATCCTGCCCGACGGCTTCGGCTTCCTGCGCGCGGCCGAGGCGAGCTACCTCGCCGGCCCGGACGATACCTACATCTCGCCCAGCCAGATCCGCCGCTTCAACCTGCGCACCGGCGATCACCTTTCCGGCCGCATCCGCTGGCCCAAGGACGGCGAGCGTTACTTCGCGCTGTCGATCGTCGACACGATCAACGGCGAGCCGATCGAGGCATCCAAGAACAAGGCGCTGTTCGAGAACCTCACCGCGCTGTTCCCGCGCCGCAAGTTCCGCCTCGAGCGCGGCGACGGCTCCACGGAAGACGTCACCGGCCGCATCCTCGACCTGATGGCGCCGCAGGGCAAAGGCCAGCGCGCGCTGATCGTCTCGCCGCCGAAAGCCGGCAAGACCATGCTGATGCAGCAGGTGGCCACCGCGATCAGCTTCAACCATCCTGACGTGCACCTCATCGTGCTGCTCATCGACGAACGGCCCGAGGAAGTCACCGACATGCAGCGCACCGTGCGCGGCGAGGTGATCAGCTCGACGTTCGACGAGCCGGCCGGCCGCCACGTGCAGGTCGCCGAGATGGTGATCGAGCGCGCCAAGCGCCTGGTCGAGCACAAGAAGGACGTGGTGATCCTGCTCGACTCGATCACACGCCTCGCCCGTGCCTACAACAACGTGTTGCCGTCGTCCGGCAAGATTCTTTCCGGCGGTGTCGATGCCAATGCGCTGCACCGCCCGAAGCGGTTCTTCGGCGCGGCGCGCAATGTCGAGGAAGGCGGCTCGCTGACCATCATCGCGACAGCCTTGATCGACACCGGCTCCAAGATGGACGAGGTGATCTACGAGGAGTTCAAGGGCACCGGCAACTCCGAGGTGCACCTCAACCGTCGCATCGCGGAAAAGCGCGTCTACCCGGCGATCGACATCAACCGCTCGGGCACGCGTCGCGAGGATTACCTCATCGAGCCGGAGCTGCTGCAGAAGATCTGGATCCTGCGCAAGCTGCTGCACGGCATGGACGAAATCGCCGCGATGGAGTTCCTGCTCGACAAGATGAAGAATACGAAGTCGAACGACGAGTTCTTCGGGTCGATGAAACGCTGACGCGGCATATGCTGCCGGTAACAAAAAGCCCCGCGGAAGCGGGGTTTTTTCATGGGCGACGGTTACCGCTGGCCCGCGTGGACAGGCGTGGCCGCATCCGGGCCATCAGCGATCACGGCCCGGTTGCGGCCCTGGTGCTTCGCCTCGTACATCGCCGCATCGGCACGTGCCAGCCAATGGGCATTGTCCTCACCGGCGTGCAGCACCGCCGCGCCGATCGAGACGGTCACCGGCATGCCCTGCGCGCGCAACCCCTCGGCGACGGCCTCGCGCAATTCCGACGTCAACCGATGCAGGGCAGCGGCGTCGGTGCCAGGCAGCAACAGTACGAATTCCTCGCCGCCGTAGCGGAAGAAGCGGTCGCCCGCGCGACACCGCGAATGCACCAGCTTCGCGAACTCGACAAGCACGTGGTCGCCGGCTTCATGTCCATGTTCATCGTTGACGCGCTTGAAGTGGTCCAGATCCAGCACCGCCAGGCCCACCGGAATGCGATGCCGGCGGAAGGCCTCCGCCGCGATGTGCAGTTCACGCTCCATCGCGCGCCGGTTCGCGATGCCGGTCAATGGATCACGCGAGGCAAGCGTTTCCAGCTGTACTCGCTGCTGCTCGGTGCGCCGGGCGAAGACATAGGCGAACAGGCAGGTCACCGATACAGCGGCCAGGTACATCAGCCGTTCGACGGTGCTGTGGAACGCACTGCCATCGATCACCAGCGCCAGCACGATCGCGAGGGAGGTGGCGAGCGCGTATCCGCGCCGCACCAGCAGGAAGTTCGCCAGCACGGCCGGGAACGACCACAGCGCGCCTGGCAGGCCAATGAGCTTGCCGATCACGATGCAGCCGAGCGTGGTGATCGCCACCACGAACAGGCTCGTGCGTTCCAGCGACCCGCCGCGCCAGACATAGGCCAGCGTCAACATGAGGGCGCCCAGGATGGCCACGTCCACGGCGCCGGCAAGCAGTTGACCGTGCATGAAGCGGTACACGGCGAACGGCCCGATGCCGAGGATCGCCACCACGCAGAACAGGGCGAATATGGCGAACTGGAAATCAGTGCGCAGCCGGGTCAGCGACATTCCGGCTCCCGGCCTCAGTCGAGTGGCCATGGGACCACTACCCCTACCCTGCCGCAAGTCCGGAACTTCCCCGACGGTACAGCGCAGCGGCTGGACGGTCATGCGCCACCACCCAGACAGCATCCCGACCACGTTCAGTACCGGTGGTGCTCGTCCGCGAGCCTGGCAAATGTTGTTCGACGCGTGCTACGACGACGGCGTATCCGGCGGATGTCCTGCCAGAAGGCGGGTGCGGACCAGACGGGCGCGTGGGTCAGCGATCGCGCAGGAAACGCGCCATCGAGATGTCTCGCGGTGACGTCGCCGGTGCGAACTCGGCCGCGATGTCGATGAAGCCGCGCATCAGGGCGATCTCGCGCGGGCTGCGGCCGAGCGAATCACGCGCTTCGGGATCGGCGCCCACTTCGAGCAGGCGCGCCACCACGCGTGGCAGGCCATGCAGCGCGGCCAGGTGCAGTGGACCGAAGCCGCGCGGATCGCGGGCGTCCAGGGGGACGTCCTGCACGAGCAGCGGCTCGAGCGCAGCGAGCAGCACGTCTTCGTCGGCCGCGGTGCCGGGCTCGGCGCGGGCGCCGAGCAGCATCAGCAGTGGCGTCACTGCGCCCGCGATGGCGCCCGCGTCGGCCCCGGCGAGCAGCAGTGTGTCCAGCAAGGCGAGTACACGTGCGCGGTCGCGTGCGGTGAAGGCGTACATGCAGGCGCAGTGCAACGCGGTGCGGCCCTGGGCGTCCGTGGCGTGCACGTCCGCGCCGGCGCTCAGCAGGCGCGTGGCGAGGTCTGGCAGCCCGAGTGCGCTGGCGACCATCAGCACGGTGAGGTCGCCCGGCAGCCGCTGCTCGAGCGGAACGCCGGCGCGCACGAGGCGATCGACGATCTCGACGTGGCGCATGCTCACCGCCGCCGACAGCGGCGTCGCGCCCGACTGCGCGGCGAGGCCGGGGTCCGCGCCACGCTCGAGCAGCAGGTCGACCACCGTGCTGTGGCCCCCACCGGCTGCGCGCAGCAGGGCGCTGCAGCCCTGGCGATCGACGGCGTCCACGGGCAGGCCGAGGTCGAGTAGCCGCCGCACGGCATCGACGTCGCCGGCGATCGCCGCCGCCGGCACGTCCGCGGCGCGAAGCGGGCGCCGCGGCAGCGGCCAGCCACGCCAGTCAAGCCAGCTGGCGATATCACGACGGCCGGCCGACAGTGCGACCCCGAGCGGTGTCTGTCCATCGGTCGCACGCAGGTCCGGGCAGGCGCCCTGCGCGATCAGACGCCTGACGACGTCGACGCGACCCAGCGCTGCGGCCAGGTGCAGGGCGCTCATGCCGCGGCTGTCGCGCGCGTCGAGGTGGGCGCCGGCCTGCAGCAGGCGCTCGAGCAGTGCACTCCAACCCAGCCGCACGACGAGCGTGAGGGCGGGATCGCCGGCGCGCGACAGCCCGGATGGATCGGCGCCCCGGTCGAGCAGCTCCAGCGCGAGGTGCTCGTGCGACGGCAGTGCCGCGCCGCCGAGACCGGCGAGGAAGCGCGCCAGCCCACCGCGGCCAGCCGGCGAGACACCTGCGTCGAGCAGCCGCCGGATCGTGGGAATCGCGGCAGCGCCGCGCGCTAGCAGCATGAACAGCGGCGTCTGACCCTGCCCGTCGCGTACATAGGGATCAGCGCCGTGCGCGAGCAGCCAGTCCACGTTCGCGGTGCTGGCCATGATGGTGTCGTCGTGCAGCAGCAGGCCCATCTCCGCGGGCGACAGCAGGCGCGCGATCGCGGCGAGGTCGCGCCGCCCTTCCTGCAGCCCCTCGCGCAGCAGCGCGATGGGCGCGCGATCAGGCAGCGGCTCGTGATCGTCCTCGCGCAGCGCGGCGGGCAGGCGGTAGCCGGCATCGAGTGCGGCCACGAGCGACCAGCGGCCCGCCTCGGCCGCGCGGTCAAGCGGGCGCTTGCCGCTGGCATCCACCTGCGCGGGATCCACACCGAGCTCGAGCAGCCGCGCGACCAGTGCCGGCGTGGCCTGCTCGGCCTCGCAGGCGAGCGCGAGCAGGTTGCGCCCGTCGGCATCGGTGCGCACGGCCTGCGCGGCACCGCCATCGGGCAATTGCGACAGCAGCTGCTCGACGATGTCGAGATGTCCGCCGCCTGCGGCATCCATCAGCGGCGTGCGGCCGGTGGCATCGGCCAGCGCGGGGTCCGCGCCGGCTTCGATCAGCGTGGCGACGATGGTCTCGTGGCCGGCATGCGCCGCGACGTGCAGCGCGGTGCGGCCCTTCGCATCGCGTGCATCCACCCGGGCCTTGCTCTTGAGCAGCAGCACGACGCCAGCGGGATCGTCGTCCTCGCTGCCCGCGGCGGCGAGCAGCGCGGGCTGGCCGCCCGCCGGTTCGGGCTTCGCGCCGCGCTCGAGCAGGAAGCGCGCCACGCGCCAGTTGCCGGCCGCGCAGGCCATCCCGAGGGGTGCCAGGCCGTCCCGATTGACCGCCTCCAGTTCGGCCGCCGCATCGCGCAGCAGCGCGGCGACGCCCGGATCCGTGCTGCGCGCGGCGAAGTGCAGCGCGGTATTACCCTCGCCGTCGCGCAGGCGCGGGTCGGCGCCGTTGGACAGCAGGGTCATCACCGCTTCCGGGCGGCCGTGCCAGCTGTCGCGGGTGGCGGCCAGAAGCGGCGTCATCCCCGCATGCACTTCATTGATGTCGACGCCCTTGGCGATCAGCGCGCGCAGCAGACGCAGGTCGGGCAGTACCGCGGCGAGCACCGGCAGGCTGCGCTGGTCGCGCTCACCAGGCGGCGGCAGCGCGCGCACGTCGGCACCGGCGTCGACCAGGGCGAGCGCGCGCTCGACCCGCCCGCCGCGCGCGGCGTCGTACAGCTCCCGGAGCAGCGTTGGCGCATCGGCCACGGGCAGGGAGGAGGCAACGTGTGCCGTCGTGGTGTCGTCGCTGGCCGAGGTGTCGAGGGAGCGCACGGGCAGCCGTTCAACGTTCGACGCTTCCCTCACCGGGCCGGATGCGGCAGCCGCCTGCATGACGCGGCCGGCGGGGCGGGCGATCACGGCATGCCATGCCGACGATGCCAGCGCCAGCATGCCGGCCACGATCCAGCGCGCGGCGCCTTCCAGCAGCCCGGGCCAACCGAGCAGCACGATGCCGGCCGCGATCGCGAACACGCCGAACGCGATCGGCAGGCCGCGCCAGTCCGTGCCCCCGGAGTTGTCACCCTGGTCGTCGTCCGGCCGATGCCAGAACCCATCGCGCCCGAGCGTCACCCAGGCAGGCCAGGTCGGCCACAGGAGCAGGATCGCGATGCCGCAGGCCAGGCTCAGCGCCAGCGCGGCCGGCAGCGAGTTGCTGCGCAGCAGCGCGCCCAGTGGCCAGGCGAGCAGCAGGGCGATGCCTGCGACCGCGATCGACCAGGCCAGCAGCGTGAGGCCGGCCTGCCGCAGGAGTGGCGGGCGCACAGCACCATGCCAGACACGCTGTGCGATGGCGAAGGCCGGCTGCGCGAGCAGCGCCGCCACAGCGAGCAACGGCTCCACCACCCGCGGCAGGCCCGCGACCGCGACCAGCGCGAGCGCCAGCCCGACGAGGGCCACGGCGGTCCCGCGTCGTGCGGACTCAGGCATCCCGGCTCCGGTAGTACTCACCGGCGTCATAGGCCGCCACGTCGGGCGACGGCGGCATCTGGAGATGGAACCCGCGTTCGACGAGCTGTGCGCGCACCTGCGCGACATCAACGCGCGCGAGCCGGCGCTCCGGCGTCAGCTCGACTTCCAGCACGAAGGCCAGCCCGCCCAGCTCGGCGCGCACCGCCTCGGGCAACGGCGCGAAGTCGTCGCGCGTTGCGAGGTAGACGTAGGTATCGGCCTTGCGCAGGCTCTTGTAGACGTAGGCGTGCATGGATGGGCGTCGGCGTTCGTCGGCGATTGTGCGGGAAAGGCGGTGTTCGCGGGAGCCGCCGCCACGAGGAATCGCCCGTGGCACATCAGCGTTCCGTGAAAGGGCCGGCAGCCGCCGGGCGAAGTGCTCAGTGATACCCGCTCTCGGTGGAGACCTTGCCCGCGAAGACACGATAGGACCACCACGTGTAACCGAGGATCGCTGGCAGCAGGATCACCAGCCCGACCATCACGAAACCCTGCGACGACGGCGGCGACGAGGCTTCCCAGATCGTCAGGCTGGGCGGGAGGATATTCGGCCAGATACCGAGCACCAGCCCGGCGAAGCCCAGCACGAAGAAGCTCAAGGTGAGCAGGAACGGCGTGGCATCGCGGCCCTCGCGCAACGCCACCCGCCACAGCGCGACCGCATTGGCGAGCGCGAGCAACGGTACCGGCGCCAGCCACCAGAAATTCCCGCTCTCGAACCAGCGCGACATGATCTTCGAACTCAGGAACGGCAGCCACGCGCTGACCAGGCCCATGAACGCCACCACCACCAGCACCAGCGGCCGCGTCATGTGGCGCGCGATGCGTTGCAGGCGGCCCTCGGTCTTGAGGATGAGCCAGGTGCTGCCGAGCAATGCATAACCGAAGACGAGCGCCACGCCGGTGAGCATCGAGAACGGGCTGAACCAGGCGAACGCACCACCGACGTACTTGCCTTCCTGCAGCGGCATGCCCTCGACGATCGCGCCGAGGATCACCCCCTGCGCGAACGCGGTGAAGGTCGAGCCCAGCCAGAACGCCGCACCCCAGAACGGCTTGGCGCGCGTGGCCTTGAAACGGAACTCGAAGGCGACGCCGCGGAAGATCAGCGCGATCAACATCAGCAGCACCGGCAGGTACAACGCCGACAGCATCAGTGCATACGCCTTCGGGAACGCCGCCAGCAAGCCGGCGCCGCCGAGCACCAGCCAGGTCTCGTTGCCGTCCCAGATCGGCGCGGCGGTGTTCATCATGTGGTCGAGCTGCTCCTCGTCGCGCGCGAACGGCGCGAGGATGCCAAGGCCGAGCACGAAGCCGTCGAGCAACACGTACATCAGCACGCCGAAGCCGATCACCGCGAACCAGGCGACGGGCAGGACGGTGGCGGCGCTCACGGGCGCACCTCGCGTATGTCCGTGCCTTCGAACGGCGTGCCCACCGACAGCGGCCGCTTCGGCCGGCGCTCGCCATGCTCGGCGTCCGGCCCCGGATCGTGCGGCAGCGGGCCGCGGCGCACGAGCTTGCGGATGTACCAGAGGCCCGAACCGAACACGATCGCGTAGACCAGCGCGAACGCGATCAGCGACGCCAGCACGCTACCCGCCTGCACGCTGGGGCTCACCGCATCGGCGGTGCGCAGCACGCCATAGACCACCCACGGCTGTCGCCCGATCTCGGTGACGTACCAGCCGGTCAACAGCGCGACGAAGCCCGCAAACGTCATCAACCGCCACGCATTCACCAGCTTCGGCGAGTCGAACAGGTGGCCCCGGCGCAGCGCCCACGCCGAGGCCAGCGCAACGAGCAGCATCGCCATGCCCAGCCCCACCATCACCCGGAACGCGAAGAACACCGGCACGACGGGCGGGCGCTCGTCACGTGGCACGTCCTTCAGACCCCGTATCTGCCCGGACCAGGAATGGGTGAGGATCAGGCTGCCCATGCGCGGAATGGCGACTTCGTAGGCATTGCGCTCGGCCTCGTCATCGGGCACACCGAACAGCACCAGTGGCATGCCGGCGTCGCGCGGCCCCGACTCCCAGTGGCCTTCGATCGCCGCCAGCTTGGTCGGCTGGTAACGGCCGACTTCCAGCCCATGCAGATCGCCGACGAAGATCTGCGCCGGCACGGTGATGGCCGCGAACAGCACCGCCATGCGCAGCATCTTCTTCGCCGCCACCACGTGTTCGCCGCGACGCAGGTAGGCCGCGCTCACCCCACCCACCACGAAGCAGGTGGTGATGAACGCCGCCAGCACCATGTGTGCGAGGCGATACGGGAACGACGGGTTGAAGATGATCGCCCACCAGTCGGCGGGCTCGAACACGCCCGCCGCGGTGAGCGTGTAGCCCTGCGGCGTATGCATCCAGCTGTTGGCAGCGATGATCCAGAAGGTCGACAGCAACGTGCCGAGCGCGACCATGCACGTGGCGAAGAAATGCAGCTTCTCGGGCACCTTGCGTGCGCCGAACAGCATCACGCCGAGGAAGGTCGCCTCGAGGAAGAAAGCGGTGAGCACCTCGTAGCTCATCAGCGGGCCGAGGATGTTTCCGGCACGTTCGCTCAGCACCGCCCAGTTGGTGCCGAACTGGAAGCTCATGACGATGCCGGAGACCACGCCCATCCCGAACGAGATGGCGAAGATGCGCAGCCAGAAGAAGTAGATGTCGCGCCAAACCGCTTCGCGCGTTTTCAGCCAGCGCCATTCGCAGAACGCGAGCCAGCTGGCCAGGCCTATCGTGAAGGCGGGAAACATGATGTGGAACGAAATGACGAATCCGAACTGGATCCGCGACAGCAGAAGTGCATCCATCCCAGGCGCTCCGGTCGATCGATCATCTCGATTCGCCCGCGTAGTGTGCGCCTGTTGCAGCGTGAAATCTGTCCACGCCTTCGGCGAAGATGCGAGCGCCCGTGAAGGGCTACGCGCGCGCCGTGTTCCATGACGAGAACGTCCCGGTGCGTGTGCATCCTGCTATGTGCCGCAATCAGGTGGCGGTGGTTGCATTTCAACCGTGCCGAGCGCGGCTTGACCGCCCGGTCCAGTCTCGTTTCGACGCACGCACCGGCGGGCGCCTGAACGGGCCGGCATGAACCGGCTCGCCGGTGGACCCTCTCGACATGGCCGGTCCGCCACGGATCACCGGCGCCGCCCGCGCCAATAGCCCGACAGCACATCCTTGACGCAGGCGGCAGCCGTCGCCCACCGGCGGCTGCTACGCTCCGCCGACCTCGCCGACGGACCTGCTCGATGCATCGCATGCTGCTGTTTTCCGCTCTTGTGCTCGCCACCTGCACCGGCGTCACGCACGCCCAGCCACAGGCCGCGCCGCGCGTCACCCTCGAGCAGGCCATGGCCGATCCGGACTGGATCGGCAATGCGGTCGAACAGGCATGGTGGTCGTGGGACGGCCGCAGTGCGTACTACACGCAGAAGCGCGAAGGCGCGACGATCCGCGACACCTACCGCCTGCCGGTCACGGGCGGCATGCCGACGAAAGTCGATGGCGCGCAGCGGGCGGTGATCGATGGAGCGGACGCGGTGGTCGACGCCACCGGCGCGCGCCTGGCCTTCGCGCGCAATGGCGACATCTTCGTGCGCGACCTCTCCACGGGTGCACTCACCCAGGTCACGCGCACCGATACACAGGAATCACGGCCGCAGTGGGGCCCGCAGGGGCAACTCGTATTCCGCGCCGGAAACGACTGGTTCGCCTGGCGCGCGGGTACGGGCGTGGCGCAGGCCTCGCTGCTCAGGACCGAGAACGATCCGGCCAAACCCCCGAAAGCCGACGACCTGCGTGATCGCCAGCTGCGGCTGATCGACACGTTGCGCAATGATCGAGCGCGCCGTGATGCCGCGCGCGAGCAGGACAAGGCCTGGCGCGCGGCTGACCCGACCAGCGCGCCGCCCGCCGCTTACCTCGGCAAGGATCTCGAGCTGGTCGACAGCGCCTTGTCGCCGGATGGCCGCTGGCTGCTGGCGGTGACGTATGCGAAGGACGCGAACCTGGGGCAGCAGGGCAAGTTGCCCAAGTACGTCACCGAGTCGGGCTACGAGGAATTCGAGGAAGTCCGCACGCGCGTGGCCCGCAATGCGCCGGCGCCGCATCGCCTGTGGCTGGTGGAGGTCGCGACCGGCAACGTGCGCGAGATGAAGTTCGACGACCTGCCCGGCATCAAGGCCGACCCGCTCGCCGAACTGCGCAGGAAGGCGGGCAAGAAGCCGCTCGAAGGCGCGCGCGAGGTGCGCATCGAAACCGACGGCGACGGCAGCGGGCCAGCCATCCACTGGAGCGACGACGGCCGCGACGCCGCCGTGCTCATCCGCGCGATCGACAACAAGGACCGCTGGATCGCCAGCGTCGATACCGCCGGCGCGACGCTGGTGACGCGTGATCGCCTCACCGATCCGGCATGGATCAACTGGAACTTCAACGACTTCGGCTGGCTCGCCGGCGAAGGCGGCCGCAACCGCCTGTGGCTGCTGTCCGAGAAGAGCCGGTATTCGCACCTGTACGTCAGCGAGGCGCCGGGGCAGATGCGCGCACTGACGTCGGGAAGCTGGGAAGTCTCCTCGCCGCGCCTGTCGAATGACGGCCGACGCTTCTACTTCCAGTGCAACCGCGCCTGGCCGGGCGACTATGAAGTCTGCGCGGTCGATGCCGCCGGTGGTGACGTCCGCGAAGTGACCGCGCTCGACGGCGTCGAGGATTTCAGCCTGTCACCAGACGGCCGCCAGCTGCTGGTGCGCCATTCCGACAGTTACCTGCCACCACAGCTCGCGGTGGTCGATGCCAATAGTGGCGCCACGCGCGAACTCACCGACACGCGCAGTGCGAAATTCAAGGCGGTCGACTGGATCGAACCTGCGATCGTGAAGGTGCCCAGCAAGCACGGTGCGGGAACCATCTGGGGCAAGTACTACGGGCCGAAGACACCCGAGCCTGGAAAGAAGTACCCCGTCGTCATGTTCGTGCACGGTGCGGGCTACCTGCAGAACGTGCACGATCGCTACCCCGTGTATTTCCGCGAGCAGATGTTCCACAACCTGCTCGTCGATGCCGGTTACGTGGTGCTCGACCTGGACTACCGCGCCTCCGAAGGCTATGGGCGCGACTGGCGTACCGCGATCTACCGCGACATGGGCCATCCCGAACTCGAGGACTATCTCGATGGCCTCGACTGGCTGGTCGCGAACCGCAACGCCGATCGCGACCGCGCCGGCATCTACGGCGGCAGCTACGGCGGCTTCATGTCGCTGATCGCGCTGTTCAAGGCCCCGGGCACGTTCAAGGCCGGTGCCGCGCTGCGCCCGGTGTCGGACTGGTCGCAGTACAACCACGAATACACATCGAACATCCTCAACACGCCGGAACTCGACCCCGAAGCCTATGCAAGGAGCTCGCCGATCGAATACGCCGCCGGCCTGAAGGACCACCTGCTGATCGCGCACGGCATGATCGACGACAACGTCTTCTTCAAGGACTCGGTGATGCTCACGCAGAAGCTCATCGAACTGCGCAAGGACAAGTGGACGATCGCGCCCTACCCGCTCGAACGCCATGCGTTCACGCATCCCGATTCCTGGTACGACGAATACCGTCGCATCCGCGAGCTGTTCAGGGAAGCACTGGGCCAGTGACCTGTTTGCGCGAAACCATCGTCCGCGTCTTTTTGTTTGACGTTGAGGGTGAGTGTTACGCGCCGGCTGTCCCCACCGCGGAGCTGGGCTAGCGCCGCGGCCACGCAGCCAGCAGCGCCCACAGCCCACCCAGCCCGGCGATCCACGCTGCGGCTGGAATCGACCATAGCCGTGGCCCGCCGGCATCGAGGCCGTAGAGCATCGCCGCGGCAACGAGCAGGCCGGTGCCGAGGATGGCCGCGACGGTACGTCGCTGCGCCTTGCGCACTTCGAGCGTCAACGCGGCCAGGTCGTCCGAGCGCATGCGCAGTTCGTGCCGTCCGTCCACCTGCTGCGTGAGCCAGGCATGCAGCAGGCGCGGCATGTCGGGAGCGTGGGTAACCAGCTCCGGTAGGCGCTTGCGGAATTCAGCCGCCAGGCGCTTGGGGCTGTAGCGCTGCATCAGGATGCGTTGCAGGACCGGTCGCGCCACCGCCCATATATCGAGCTTCGGATCGAGCAGGCGGCCAACGCCTTCGATGTTGAGCAACGTCTTCTGCAGCAGGATCAGCTGTGGCTGCAGGGTGAGTTCGTAGCGTTGCGCCGTGCGGAACAGCTTGACCAGCACCTCGGCGAGCGAGATCTCCGATAGCGGCCGCGTGAAGTAGGGCTCGCAGACCGCGCGTGCGGCGGCTTCGAGCTCGTCGATGCGCGTTGTCGACGGCATCCAGCCCGCATCCACATGCAATTGCGCGATGCGCCGGTAGTCGCGATTGAAGATCGCCATGAAGTTTTCGGCGAGGTAGTACTGGTCCTCGTCGGAGAGCTGGCCCATGATCCCGAAATCCAGCGCGATGAAGCGCGGGTTGTCGCGGCGCGCGGGGTCACTGTCCACCCAGATGTTGCCGGCGTGCGCATCGGCATGGAAGAAGTTGTCGCGGAAGACCTGCGTGTAGAACACGCGCACGCCCTTTGCCGCCAGCGCCCGGC
>SCUY01000069.1 GCA_004322525.1 Lysobacter sp.
CATCCACCGAGGAAGAAAAGCGCGGTCAGGAAACTGACCAGCAGCATGTTCGCGTATTCGGCGAGGAAAAACAGCGCGAACTGGGAACCCGAGTACTCGACCATGTGCCCGGCGACGATCTCGGACTCGCCTTCGACCACATCGAACGGAGCGCGGTTGGTTTCCGCGACGCCGGAGATGAAGTAGACCATGAACAGCGGCAACAGCGGCCACATGAACCACTCGAACAGTGCCGCGTCGCCGGCTTGCGCCATCACGATATCGCTGAGATTCATGCTGCCGGCCGCGATCAGCACGCCCACCAGCGCGAAGCCCATCGCGATCTCATAGGAGACCACCTGCGCGGCCTAACGCATTGCGCCGAGGAAGGCGTACTTCGAGTTCGACGCCCAACCCGCGAGGATGATTCCGTAGACACCCAGCGAGGTCATCGCGAGCAGGTACAGCAGACCGGCATTGACGTTCGCCAACACGAGCTTCGTATCGAAAGGCACCACCGCCCACGCGGCGAGCGCCGGCGCAAGACCGATCAGCGGGGCCAGCACATACAGCACACGATCCGCGCGCGTGGGCTGGATGACTTCCTTGAACAGCAGCTTGAAAACATCGGCAAATGCCTGCAGCACACCCATGCCGACGTACATCGGCCCATGACGCACGTGCATCCAGCCGATGAGCTTGCGTTCCCAGACCACGTAGAACGCAACCGAGATGATCACCGGCATGGTGATCACAAGGATCTTCAGCACGATCCAGCCCAGCTGTCCGGCCACGCCCAGCCCGTCGAACCAGGCATGCATCGAGTCGATGGCTTCGTGGATCATCCTGTGCCCCCCGTGACATCGACGCGCCCGCTACCGAGCGGCGCGGTGGCGCCATGGCCACCTTCCAGGTAGACCGTGCCCGGTGCGACCTTCGTACTGATCTCGACCGGCAGCATCGCATGGCCGCTGTCCATGCCGAATCGCGCGATCGTCCCCGTCCCCAGACCAAGCGACCGGGCATCCTGCGGATTGACCAGTGCGTGCACAGGACGGTTGAGCGGATGCGCCTGCAGCCCCGGCGAGCGGCGCACCACTGCATCGACGCGGTAGATCCCGGGGCTCGACGCGATCTGCAGACCATTGCCGGCCGTGTCGGGCACATCGCTGGCGGCGACCTGCACGGCTCGAGGCGCGATAGAGGCCCGGGCACCGGCGAGATCGGTGAACTCGAAGCCGGGCGCACCCAACTCGCCAGCAAGGGCGCGTAGCACGCGCCAGCCCGGCCGCGCCTGGTCAGGCAGGTTTCCACCGGCAACAGCGACCTGCGTAAAACCCTCAAGATTGGTGAGGCTGCCATCGATCTCCGGCAGCAGGCCTATTGGCAGGATCACATCGGCGATCGCGCGCGTGGACTCACAGGCGAAATGGCTGAAGGCGACAACCTGCGCTCCGGCCAGCGCTGCGAGTGCCGACGCCGTGGAGGCGAAATCCAGCCCTGGCTCGATGCCGTACAGCACGTAAGCCGAACGCGCATCGGTGAGCATCGAAAGCGCATCGCGACTGCGGGGCAGAACGCCATGTTCCGATAAGCCAATCGCATTGGCGCCCTGCGGAATACGGCAGAGGCGCGCTCCGGGCAGTGCGCGGGCCGCAGCGCGGATCGCCGATGCGTACGGGCCGTTTTCCGCGATAGCGCCGATGAGCACCAGCGTTGGCCCCCCGTCGATCGCGTCACGGATATCCTGCGCGCCGAGCGTGGAAGCGAGCTGCGACGGCGCGACGATGTGCCGTCCTGCGATTTCGAACGTGAAGTCGAAATCGACAGGGTTGACCACGAACACCTTGGCACCAAGCGTCCACGCACGACGGATGCGCGCATGCACCAGCGGCAACTCGTGCCGGATGTTGGAGCCGACGATGATGATCGTTTTCGCCGAGTCGATCTCGGCAACCGGCATGGAGAACCTTTCGGCGGCGGCTCCGTCGGACAGGTCGGCCTGCGAGATGCGGTGGTCGATATTGCCGGTACCAAGTGCCTCGGCGAGGCGCACCAGCAGGGCGCCCTCCTCGTTCGAGGTCGACGGATGCACGAGCATGCCGAGCTGGTCCGCGGCATTGTCACGCAGGATCTGCGCCGCGCGGGCGAGCGCCTGCTCCCACGAGACCTCATGCCACTCGCCGCCGTCCTTGACCATCGGCCGCACGGCGCGGTCGGCCGCATACAGGCCCTGGTGCGAATAGCGGTCGCGATCCGACAACCAGCACTCGTTCACCGCTTCGTTGTCGCGCGGAACAGTGCGCAACACTTCGCCACGGCGCACGTGCAGGAACAGGTTGCTGCCGAGCGCGTCGTGATAGCCCAGCGATTCGCGCGCCATCAGCTCCCACGGACGGGCCTTGAACTGGAAGACCTTGTTCGTCAGCGCGCCGACCGGGCAGACATCGATGACATTGCCGGAGAGCTCGGTCGTCAGCGGCTTGCCATCGTAGGTTCCGATCTGCAGGTTCTCGCCGCGATACATGCCGCCAAGCTCGTACGTGCCCGCCACTTCCGCGGTGAATCGCACGCAGCGTGTGCACTGGATGCAGCGCGTCATCTCGGTCGCGACCAGCGGGCCGATGTCTTCGTCGGGCACCGTGCGCTTGCGCTCGGAAAAACGCGAGATCGAGCGGCCATAGCCGACTGACAGATCCTGCAGTTCGCACTCGCCGCCCTGGTCGCAGATCGGGCAGTCGAGCGGGTGGTTGATCAGCAGGAACTCCATCACGTTACGCTGCGACTTCAATGCCTTCTCGCTGCGCGTGACGACCTTCATGCCGTCCATTACCGGTGTTGCGCAGGCAGGCGCTGGCTTCGGCATTTTCTCGACTTCGACCAGGCACATGCGGCAGTTCGCCGCCACGCTCAGCTTGTCGTGGTAGCAGAAGCGCGGGATCGGGATGCCGGCCTTGTCGGCAGCGTGGATGATCATCGAGCCCTTTGGCGCGGCCATCTCGACACCATCGATGAACACGGTGACGTGGTCGGGCGGAAGGTCCGGATTGACGGGCTGCGCACTCATGCGGCGACCCCCTGCTGCGTCACGACCGTCCCTGCGGCTTCGTCATCGACAAGGAAGCGATGGTTGACGATCGCGTATTCGAATTCATGCCAGTAATGGCGCAGGAAGCCTTGCACCGGCCACGCAGCGGCTTCACCGAACGCACAGATGGTGTGGCCTTCGATCTGGCCCGCCGCGGCGCGCAGCATCTGCAGGTCGTCGAGCGACGCTTCGCGATTCACGATGCGGGTGAGCATGCGATACATCCAGCCGGTACCCTCGCGGCAGGGCGTGCACTGCCCGCACGACTCCTTGAAATAGAAGCGCGCGATGCGCTGACAGGCGCGCACCATGCAGGTGGTGTCGTCCATCACGATGACCGCGCCCGATCCCAGGCCCGAGCCGGCCTTCTGGATCGCGTCGTAGTCCATTGTCAGCGACATCATCGTGTCGCCCGGCAGGACGGGCATCGACGAGCCGCCGGGAATCACGCCCTTCAGCTTGCGGCCGCCACGAACGCCGCCGGCCATCTGCAGCAGCTCGGAGAACGGCGTGCCGAGGCGGATCTCGAAGTTGCCAGGATTCGCCACGTGGCCGGACACCGAGAACACCTTCGGCCCGCCGTTGTTCGGCTTGCCGAGACTTGCGAACCACTCCGCGCCATTGCGGATGATCGCCGGCACCGACGCGTAGGTTTCAGTGTTGTTGATCGTCGTCGGCTTGCCATACAAGCCGAAATTCGCCGGGAACGGCGGCTTGTAGCGCGGCTGGCCCTTCTTGCCTTCCAGTGACTCCATCAGCGCGGTTTCTTCACCACAGATGTAGGCACCTGCGCCGAGCGCGCCATGGATATCAACGTCCACACCGCTGCCCAGCACGTTCCTGCCAAGCCAGCCGTTCTCGTAGGCTTCTTTCAGCGCCTGCTCGAAGTGCTCAAAGGGCTCGTGGTGGAATTCGCCACGCAGGTAGTTGTAGGCCATGGTCGAGCCGGTCGCGTAGCAGGCGATCGCCATGCCCTCGACTACCGAATGCGGGTTGTAGCGCAGGATGTCGCGGTCCTTGGCCGTACCCGGCTCGGATTCATCGGAATTGCAGAGGATGTACTTCTGCCCTGCTCCCTTCGGCATGAATGACCACTTCAGTCCGGTCGGGAACCCCGCGCCGCCACGACCACGAAGGCCCGACTGCTTCACCATGTCGATGACGGCCGCCGGCTCGATCTTCTCGGTGAGGATCCTGCGCCAAGCGCTGTAACCGCCCGTCTTGAGGTAATTCTCGTACGACCACGGCGTGTCGAAGTGCAGCGTCGTGTAGACGACGTTGTGTTCCTGCGGCGCAGGGCCGACCGGACCGTAGCCCCTGGAATAGTCGTGGTGCGAATGCGCCATCGCGATTACTCCAGCCCGTCCAGAAGCGCGTCCACCTGTGCGGCGTCGAGCTTCTCGTGGTAATGCCCGTTGATGACGACGACCGGCGCACCGCAGCAGGCGGCGAGGCACTCCTCCTCGCGCTTCAGGTACACGCGGCCGTCGGCGGTGCTTTCGCCCAGTGCGCAACCGAGCTTACGTTCGGCATGCGCGACGAGTTCCTGCGCGCCGTTGAGCCAGCAACTGATATTCGTGCAGAAAGCCACGTTGTTGCGGCCGACCTTTTCCGTCTCGAACATCGAGTAGAAGCTCGCGACCTCATACGCCCACACCGGCGGAATGCCAATGTACTTCGCGACTGCCGCGATGATCTCGTCACTCAGCCAGCCGTCATTCTGTTCCTGCGCGGCATGCAGGCCCTGCAGAACCGCCGAACGGCGACGGTCGGCCGGGAACTTCGCCAGCCAGTGGTCGATGTGCCCACGTGTGGCATCTGTCAGCGCGACCATCGGGTCGACGTTCTGGCAGGCCTCGAAATTGCCGGTGGCTTTCATTGCAGGTGGGGTCCCGGGCGTCGCCGCGTCAGCGGTCGATTTCGCCGAAAACGATGTCGTAGGTGCCGATCATCGCGACGACGTCTGCGAGCATGTGCCCGGTGACGACCGCGTCCATCGAAGAGAGGTGTGCGAAGCCAGGCGCGCGGACCTTGAGCCGGAACGGCTTGTTCGCGCCGTCCGACACCAGGTAGACGCCGAACTCGCCCTTGGGGGCCTCGACCGCAGCGTAGGTTTCGCCTGGCGGTACGCAGTAGCCTTCGGTAAAGAGCTTGAAGTGGTGGATGAGGGCTTCCATGTCGTCCTTCATCTCTTCGCGCCTGGGCGGCGCGACCTTGAAGTTATCGACAATCACCGGGCCCGGGTTGGCCTTCAGCCACTTCACGCACTGCTGGATGATCCGGTTCGACTCGCGCATTTCCGCGACGCGCACCAGATAGCGGTCGTAGCAGTCGCCCCCGGTACCGATCGGGATATCGAAGTCCACCTGGCCGTAGCGCGCATAGGGCTGCGTCTTGCGCAGATCCCAAGCCACGCCCGAGCCGCGCAGCATCGGGCCGCTCATGCCCCACGCATGCGCCTGCTCCGGCGAGATCACGCCGATGCCAACCGTGCGCTGCTTCCAGATGCGGTTCTCGGTGAGCAGCGTCTCGTATTCGTCTACGCGCGCCGGGAATCCCGCGGTGAACGCTTCGATGAAGTCGAGCAGCGTGCCTTCGCGGGATTCGTTGAAGCGCTTCAGCGACTTGCCCTTGCGCCACGGGGACTCGCGATACTTCGACATCCGGTCCGGCAGGTCGCGATAGACGCCGCCGGGGCGGTAATACGCCGCGTGCATGCGCGCACCCGAGACGGACTCGTAGACGTCCATCAGTTCTTCGCGTTCGCGGAAGGCGTAGAGGAACACCGCCATCGCGCCCAGATCGAGGGCGTTCGAGCCCAGCCACATCAAGTGGTTCTTGATGCGGGTGATCTCGTCGAACATCGTGCGTATCCACTGCGCACGCTCGGGCACCTCGATGCCCATCAGTGTCTCGATGGCGCGCACGTAGGCGTGCTCGTTGCACATCATCGAGACGTAGTCCAGGCGGTCCATGTACGGAATGGACTGGTTGAACGGCTTCGACTCGGCGAGCTTCTCGGTCGCACGATGCAGCAGGCCGATATGCGGATCGGCGCGCCGGACAACTTCGCCGTCCATCTCGAGGATCAGGCGCAGCACGCCGTGTGCAGCCGGGTGCTGGGGGCCGAAGTTCAGCGTGTAATTGCGGATTTCCGGATTGTTGAGGCCGGAAGTCGCAATGTCCTGCGTGGTGGCCGGGGAGACGCTCACTTCTTCACCTCGGCGCGCTGCGCGGTTTCGCCGGCAGACGTTTCATAGCGCGCGTCATCGCGGATCACGCGCGGCACGAGTACGCGTGGCTCGATCGTGACCGGCTGGTAGACGACGCGCCGTCGTTCGGCGTCGTAGCGCACTTCCACATTGCCGATCAGCGGGAAATCCTTGCGGAACGGATGCCCGACGAAGCCGTAATCGGTCAGGATCCGACGCAGGTCCGGGTGTCCATCGAACACGATGCCGTAGAGGTCGAAGGCTTCGCGCTCGAACCAGTTGGCGACTGGCCAGACATCGACGAGGGATGGGATGGTGGGAAGGCCGTCGTCCTGCGCGAACGCGCGTACGCGCAGGCGCTGGTTATGGCGAACCGACAGAAGGTGCGCCACCACAGCGAAGCGACGGCCGGCCCCGGGCGCGGCGCCGTCGGGCAGTTCGCCCCAGACGATGCGCCCCATGCTCTTGCCTTCCACACCCCGCGAGAAACCCTCCGACGAGACCGACGTATCCCACTCGTCACTGCCATAGCCGAGGTAATCAACGCCACAGACATCTATCAGCTGCTCGAAACCGAGCTCGTCGCGCAGCGCGCGCGCGACGTCGTGCCAGATGTCCGGCTGCACATCGAGCGTGACCTCGCCACGAGGTTCGGCCACCTGCACCGCCGCTGTCGAGAACCGCTCGCGCAGGCGATTGATGAAACCGGGCACTGTGGAATCGACGGGCGACATCAGCGCACGCCCTGCCGCCGATCGCCGAAATTGGTGCCGCGACGGATCTTTTTCTGCAGTTGGAGGATGCCGTAGGTAAGCGCTTCGGCCGTTGGCGGGCAACCTGGCACGTAGATATCCACCGGCACGATGCGATCACATCCACGCACGACCGCATAGGAATAGTGGTAGTACCCGCCCCCATTGGCGCAGCTGCCCATCGAGATAACCCATTTCGGGTCGGGCATCTGGTCATACACGCGACGCAATGCCGGTGCCATTTTGTTGACCAGCGTTCCGGCCACGATCATTACGTCGGACTGGCGCGGCGATGGACGGAACACGACGCCGTAGCGGTCGAGATCCAGGCGCGCGGCGCCGGCGTGCATCATCTCGACCGCGCAGCAGGCGAGGCCGAACGTCATCGGCCACATCGAACCCGTGCGCGCCCAGTTCCACAGCGCATCCATGTTCGTGGTCACGAACCCCTGTTGCATGACCGGGTTGTCCGCTTCGGGCAGCAGGATGTCGTCCAGCCGCCCTTCGGGTAGCGGGTTGTGCATGAGGTCGGAAAATTTCTTCACAGCGCCCACAGCCTCACTCCCACTCCAGCGCGCCCTTCTTCCAGACGTAGGCGAAGCCAATGACCAGCAACGCAAGGAAGGTACCCATTTCGACCAGGCCAAATACCCCGAGCTCGCGGAAGACCAGCGCCCACGGGAAGACGAAGGCGATCTCCAGATCGAAGACGATGAAGATGATAGCGATCAGGTAATAGCGCACGTTGAACTGCATGCGCGCGTCTTCGAACGCATTGAAGCCGCTTTCGTACGGCAACAGCTTTTCGACTGTCGGCGTTTTCGGGCCGAGCACGCGGCCGACGATGATGAGCGCGACGCCGATACCGCCGGCGACGATCAGGAACAGCAGGGTCGGCAGGTATTCGGCCAGCACTCGTGTTCTCTCGGCTTTCGCGGCGTGAAACCGGCGGCTGGGCCGTGGCGGCACCATCGCCGCCCCGTGCCCGCCTCGCGGGTCGGGGATCTTCGGTGTGGTGCCCAAGGGGGGACTCGAACCCCCACGACCTAAGTCGCTACCACCTCAAGGTAGTGCGTCTACCAATTCCGCCACCTGGGCAAAAACTTGTCGTCCGGGACATTGACCGACGATCGCATCGATCGACTCCGCGCATCCGTGCCGGAGCCCGACATTGTAACCAAATCGGGCGGATCAACCACCCTTTCCAGACACGGGTGGAACAGGTTGCGGTGCCGGGGACGGCGTCGCTGCAGGCAGCTGCGAAGCAGGCAGCGTCGGGACGGCGCTGCCGGACGCGGCGGGTGCGCCTGGCTGTGTCGGCAGCGCGCCGCCGGCCGCGGGTGCCGCGGGTGTCGTCGGAACCTGCGACATCAGGCTGTCGGAGCTGGCCGCGACCGGACGATTGCCGCGCATCGCCTGCCACGCCATGAACAGGCTGAGGCCAAAGAACACGACGGCGAGCCACCGTGTCGACTTCGACAGGAAGTTTGCGGAGCCACGCGAGCCGAAGACGGTGCCGGAGGCGCCGCCGCCGAAGCCGGAGCCGGCCTGGGCGCCCGCACCGCGCTGCATGAGGATGAGCGCGATCATCGCGATCGCGAGCAGCACGTAGATGATGTTGAGGAACAGCATGGCGTGATCCGTCGGTATCAGGGTGCGGCCGCCGCGGCGATCGCGAGGAAGTCGTCGGCCTTGAGCGAAGCGCCGCCGACCAGTCCGCCGTCGACGTCAGGCTGCGCAAACAGCTCGGCCGCGTTGTCGGGCTTCACGCTGCCGCCATACAGGATGGGCAGCGAGCCGGCAATTCTAGCATCGCGCTGAGATATCTCGCCACGGATGAAGGCATGGACCTCCTGCGCCTGCGCCGGGGTGGCAGTGCGGCCGGTGCCGATCGCCCAGACCGGCTCGTAGGCGATGACCGCGCCCTCGAGATCGGCGACACCATCGGCCAGCAGCGGTTCGAGCTGTTGCTCGAGCCGCCACCAGGTGCGGCCGGCCTCGCGGTCGTCGAGCGTTTCGCCTACACAGAAAATGGGCACCAGTCCCGCACGCTTGGCCGCGCGGAACTTGCGGGCGACCAGTTCGTTCGATTCGTGGTGGTACTGGCGCCGCTCGGAGTGACCGACGAGGCCATAGGCCGCGCCTACGTCCCTGAGCATCGCCGCCGAAACCTCGCCGGTGTAAGCGCCTGCCTCGTTCGCGCTGACGTCCTGCGCGCCGAAGCGGATACCACTCGTGCCGTAACGGTCGGCGAGTTCGCTGATATAGGGAAGCGGCGGAATGATCACCGCCTCGACGCCCGCCGGCCGTGCGCCCGCCACCAGCGCGTCGAGCAGGGCGCGCGCGAACATGCGGTCCCCGTGCAGCTTCCAGTTTCCGGCGATGATTCGACGACGCATCACATGCTCCGCTACAGCGTGGCCCGAAAGTCTAGCCCAGCCGGTTGCCGATCGAATCATGCCGGC
>SCUY01000070.1 GCA_004322525.1 Lysobacter sp.
CTGCAGTTCTACCATTGAACTACACCCGCGCGGAGTGGAGTCTAGGCCTGCGGCGCGCGCCTTGGCAACGCGGGCGCGATTCGGCTTATCCGTGCTGCCGGTGGCTTGCGGACGAAAAAATGGCCCGCCGGAGCGGGCCATCATTCGTTGCGTTCACGTCGATCAGAAGTCGCTGCCAACTGTCATGTAGACCGTGGCGTCGTTGCCGCGC
Source organism: Lysobacter sp. (assembly GCA_004322525.1). GTDB lineage: Bacteria > Pseudomonadota > Gammaproteobacteria > Xanthomonadales > Xanthomonadaceae > Cognatilysobacter. The sequence goes on from SCUY01000070.1 coordinate 212, forward strand.
TTCTGCGCATTGGTGAGGCTGGCGCCGACATCACCCTTCAGGCCGAACAGCGAGGCGCGTGCGCCGAACTGGATGGTCGCGTAGCTGTCGTCGAAGGCCAGGCCGGGCACCGCGTAGTTGCCGGTGGTGCCGAGCGTTTGCGAGCGCGCGAAAGCCTGCGATGCCGCATTGCCGAATTCACGGTCGAAAGTGATCCGGGCGTACGGGGCGACGGCGCCGCCCTCGTAATGCATCTGCCAGCCGAGCTTGCCGATCCGCGAATCGAACGTCTGCGACGGATAGGCCAGCGAGGTCGATAGCGCGGGCTGGTCTTCCGCGAACCCGTCGATACGGATCTGCTGCAGGAGCACGCCGGCCACCGGCCCGTGGCGGAGCGCGCCGCTGCCGAACTCCCAACCACCCTGGATGCCTGCCGTCAGATTGCGGCCGCCCGCCTCGCCATGATGGCGGCGCGTGGCGATGCCAAGCTGCACGTCGCGATCAACGTTGTAGTTCAGGCGGCCATAGCTCAACTGGCCGTTGACCCATGCCGGGCCCGATCGCCAGCCGGCGTACCCGCCGAGCGTCGCTTCGCGCTGGTCGAAGCTTCCGCCCCGGCGCCCGAAATCGAAATTGCTGCGCCCGAAGCCGCCAAAACCGCCGTAGATCAGGCTGCCACTGCGCCAGTCGACGCCCGCGGTCAGCGAAGGGCCAGCGCCGTCGTACAGGCCACCATGGTCGTAGCGCTGGAAGTCGCCGCGCACGTCGGCCCACCAGCGCATGCCCTCGCCTTCACTGGTGCTGCGCGCATCGAACTGGGCATCCACGCGATCGGCGCGCGCACGGCCGACGACCGCCGCCGTATGCGGCAGCACCGCGACCTGGCGGGGCGCCTCGAGCATGGAGATCGCGTAGTCGCCGAAGATCCTGTGCGTCACCAGCGTGGGATGCACGCCGTCGGCGAAGAGGTAGGTGTAGGGCGCGGACGGGTTGGCGTAGGTCGACGGATTGCAGGTGAGCGACTGCGCGGTGATCTGCGGGTTGCAGGCCGTGCCGCTGATGTTGGTGATGCCGAACTGCGCGGGGCTGGCGACGATCTCGCGCAGCAGCGTGAACGTATCCAGCGGAATCACGCGCAGCTTGGCCGAGGCCAGGCCGCTGAACAACGCATTGTTGTAGTTGGTCGAGAGCGCGGTGAACTGGGCCTGCGCGGCAGGGCCCTGTGCCCGCGCCGCCGGCGTGAGGCCCAGGTCGGGCAGCGTGGGTACCAGGATGTAGCGCGCACCGGCGGCGGTCAGCGAATTGACGATGCCAATCTGGCCTGCCACGGCCGCGCCGAGCGTTGGGCCCGCCGGTGCACCGCCGGCGATCGCGAACAGATCGTTGGCGCCGCCAAAGACGGTGTACAGGGCATTGGAATCCGCACGTCCGCCGTTGGCCGACAGATACGTGTTCACCTGCGCCTGCAATGATGGGATCGGGCCGAACGCACCCGCGGTATTGGTCGTCACCCGCGCACCACCGACCGCATAGTTCGTGCCGCCCTGGTTGGACGGGGTTGCGCGCGTTCCATAGAAATCGGCGATGTATTCGGCGTAGACGAGCGCCGGGTTGGTGGTGAACCTGCCGAGGCTGGCGGCAGCCGGGCCGCCGACCGAGATGAGTGCGGGACGGAACGTCCCCGAATCGGTCAGGCTGTCGCCGAAGAAAATCGTCTGCGAATAGGTCTGCGCGAAGGCGGGCAGCGCAGCAAGAGCCAGCGCAGCGGCCAGAGCGGTACGGACAGGTTTCATGCGTTGCGTCCTTGGAATCGTCGGGAAACCGCCACGCACCACGTACGGCGGCGGATGGCCGGCATCGAAACACGTGAAGGCTCCGCCCGCAAGCACCGTCGGCCCGCAGGGGCGTTCCCGTCCCGCCCCGCAGCGACGACAATCGGCGCATGACGATCTCCGGCCATCTCGTTCTCAATGGCGAGCCGCGCGCATTCGCGGCGCCGCTCGACATCGCCTCGCTGCTCGCGGCCGAAGGCCTGGGCGACAGGCGGGTAGCCGTCGAGGTCAATGGCGAGATCGTGCCGCGCAGCCGGCATGCAGGGCATGCCCTGCACGATGGCGACCGGGTAGAGATCGTGCATGCGCTGGGCGGCGGGTGACGGACGCCCCGTGCGCGCCCGCTGCGCAGCGGATCAGGACTCCCGACCGTCGCGCTGCGTTGATGCGCAACGCGATGTGGCCGGCGATGCCAGCCCACGCCCGCGCGATGCGATAATCGCCACATGACTGATTTCGCATCGACCGATCCGCTGGTCATCGCCGGCACGTCGTATTCCTCGCGCCTGCTGACCGGCACCGGCAAGTTCACCGATCTCGAACAGACACGCCGGGCGACGGAGGCCGCGGGCGCGGCGATCGTCACCGTCGCGATCCGTCGCACCAACATCGGCCAGAACCCGGGCGAGCCCAACCTCCTCGACGTGCTGCCGCCCGACCGCTACACGATTCTGCCCAACACCGCCGGCTGCTACACCGCCGACGACGCCGTGCGCACCTGTCGTCTCGCACGCGAACTGCTCGACGGCCACAAGCTGGTCAAGCTCGAAGTGCTGGGGGATCAGCGCACGCTGTATCCGGATGTGGTGCAGACGCTGCTCGCTGCGGAAACGCTCGTGCGCGACGGCTTCGACGTGATGGTCTACACCTCCGACGACCCGATCCTCGCCAAGCGCCTGGAAGAAATCGGCTGCGTGGCGGTGATGCCGCTCGCCGCGCCGATCGGTTCGGGCCTGGGCATCCAGAACCGCTACAACCTGCTCGAGATCATCGAGAACGCGAAGGTGCCGATCATCGTCGACGCCGGCGTCGGCACCGCATCCGATGCGAGCATCGCGATGGAGCTCGGCTGCGATGGCGTGCTGATGAACACCGCGATCGCCGGGGCGAAGGATCCGGTGCTGATGGCGCATGCGATGAAGCTGGCGGTCGAAGCGGGGCGCGCGGCGTTCAGGGCCGGTCGCATTCCCCGCAAACGCTTTGCCAGTGCATCCTCTCCGGTGGATGGACTGATCGGCTGATGGCCGAGCCGCACGTCCCGCAGGCGAAGCCCTTCACGGTCGAGGAAGGCCATCGGCGGGTTCGCAGTTTTGTCCTGCGGCAGGGGCGTTTCACGGCAGCGCAGCAACGTGCTTTCGAGGAGCAGTGGCCGCGCTATGGCCTTGACTACACAGGGGCGATTCGCGACTTCGACGCCGCCTTCGGCCGCGACGCGCCGCGCGTGCTGGAGATCGGTTTCGGCAATGGCGAGGCCTTGCGCTTCGCCGGCCTGAACGATCCTGCACGCGACCACATAGGCATCGAGGTGCATGCCCCGGGCGTCGGCCGGCTGCTCAATGCGCTCGCCGCCGACGGGATCGACAACGTGCGTGTCTACCACCACGATGCGGTCGAGGTGCTGATGCACGAGATCGCGGACGGCACGCTCGACGAAGTGCGCATCTACTTTCCCGACCCCTGGCACAAGGCACGGCACCACAAGCGCCGGCTGGTGCAGCCGGAATTCGCCGCACTGCTGGTGCGAAAGCTGGAGGCTGGCGGGCTGCTGCACCTGGCGACCGACTGGCAGGCTTACGCGGAACACATGTGGGACGTGCTCGACACCACGCCCGGGCTGTCGAACCGCGCCGGGCCGCGCGGGCATGTCGAACGTCCGGCGTGGCGGCCGCAGACGCATTTCGAATCGCGTGGCCTCCGCCTCGGGCACGGCGTCAGTGACCTTCTGTACGAGCGGACCGGATGAGCATGCCCGGCCCGTCATTCCCACCGTGCCACACGCCGCCATCGCACGCGGGGTGCAACTGACCGATGGACGACGTCGCGCTCCCGCTGACCCGCGACATGGTGCTGGTGCTCGGCATCACCGCCTTCACCATGCTGATGTTCCTGTTCGAGCGGGTACGCGCGGACGTGGTGGCGCTGGTCGTGCTGGTGCTGCTCGGGCTTACCGGTCTGGTCGAGCCCGAAGCATTGTTCAATGGATTCTCCGGCAATGCGGTGATCAGCATCATCGCGACGATGATTCTCGGCGCCGGCCTGGACCGCACCGGCGCACTCAACCGCCTCGCCGGCTGGCTGCTGCGGCGCTCGCATGGCGACGAACGCCGGCTTCTGCTGCTGACCACCGCCGTCGCCGGGCTCAATTCGTCGTTCATGCAGAACCCGTCGGTCATGGCGCTCTACATGCCGGTGGCGGCGCGGCTGTCGTCGCGCACGGGGCTGTCGCTCGGCAAGCTTCTGCTGCCGGTGGCGGCGGCGATCGTCATGGGGGGCGGCCTGACGATGGTGGGCAACTCGCCGCTGATCCTGCTCAATGACCTGCTGCTCGCGGCGAACGCGAACCTGCCCTCCGGCGCCGCCACGCTCGAACCACTGACCATGTTCCGCCCACTGCCGATCGGCATCGTGCTGGTGGCGGCGTCGCTCGCCTATTTCCACTATCGCGGTACGCGGCTGTTACCCGATGACGATGGCAAGGGCGCCACGCCCGGCCGCACCCAGAGTTATTTCGCACAGGCCTACGGCATCGAGGGCGATGTCTTTGAACTGGAGGTCGGTGCCGACAGCGCGCTGGTGGGCATGACCGTCAGCGAAGTGGAAACCCTCACCGGCGCGCCCCTGCTCCTGGCGCTCAAAAGCGGCGATGACAGCCGGCTCTCCCCCCCGGCGGACACGCGCCTGTGGACAGGCAGCGTGCTCGGGGTGCTCGGCCCGCCGCCGCAGGTGGCGAACTTCGCCCAAGCGCATTCCCTGCGGATGAGCACGCGGCTGGCCAATTTCGCCGACCTGTTCAACCCCGCGCGGGCAGGCATTTCCGAGGCCGTAGTGCCGGCGACCTCGCGTTACATCGGCCGCACCACCGCGGAATTGCAACTGCGCCGCAAGTACGGCCTGAGCCTGCTGGCGATCAATCGCGACAAGGAAGTGCGGCGCGAGAACGTGCGCGACCTGCCACTGCGCGCGGGCGACATGCTCGTCTTCCACAGTATCTGGGCCGACCTCGCGCAGGTGGGTGCCTCGCGCGAGCTCGTGGTGGTCACCGACTATCCCAAGGGCAAGCAGCGCCCGCACAAGTTGAAGATCGCGCTGCTCATCTTCGCCGTGTCGATGCTGCTCGCGCTGTCGTCCCGGTTGCCGGTGTCGATCGCGCTGATGACGGGCGTCGCCGGCATGCTGATCGCCGGGGTCATCGAGATCGAGGAAGCCTACGCGGCGATCAACTGGAAAACGGTGTTCCTGATGGCCTGCCTGATTCCACTGGGCTGGGCGATGGATTCCAGCGGGGCCGCGGCATGGCTCGCCGGCCATTCGCTCGAGCAGTTGCCGCGAGGCACGCCGGTATGGCTGCTGGAGATCACCGTGGCGCTGGCCACCACCGCACTCTCGCTGGTCATCAGCCACGTCGGCGCGACGATCGTGATGGTGCCGCTCGCGATCAATCTCGCGCTGGCCGCTGGAGGCAATCCGACCGCGTTCGCGCTGATCGTGGCACTGTCGGCCTCGAACAATTTCATGACCGCCTCCAACCCGGTCATTTCGATGATCACCGGCCCTGCCGGATATACCGGCACGCAGTTGTGGAAGATCGGCGGGCCCCTTTCGCTGATCTATTCGGTCGTCACCGTGGTGATGGTGAGCCTGCTGTTCTAGGCCGCCGGCGGCGCCAGGTGCAGCCCGGCATCGTCGGTCACCACCGCGACCGCGCGCAGCGACTGGCCACGGCACGGGCCGGCGATGCACTCGCCTGTCTCCAGGGCGAACGAGGCACCATGCGCGGCGCAGACCAGGTGGCCTTCGCGACTGACCAGGAAACGGCCCGGCGCCCAGTCCAGACGGCGCCCCGCATGCGGGCAGACGTTGAGCCAGGCGCGCACGCAGTTCCCGGTGCGATGGACGATCAGCGATTCCTGCGCCCCGTCGATGCAGGCTTCCGCTTCGACCAGCGCGCCGTCGGCGAGGTCAGGCCAGGACAGCAGCGGGGCACCTGGCCCGGGGTCGTGTTCGGTGATCTCCGCCATACCTTTAACGCTTCCCTCACACCCGTTCCGAAAGCGCGCCGGATACTCGCGTCCCGGTTCCTGCACCAGTCTCTCATGCGCCTTCCTGTGCTGCTTCGCTTCGCCACCCTGCTTTCCCGGTTCGAACGCCCCGTGCGTGGCGTGTTACGCGCGGTGATCGAGCCGCGCAAACCACGCCATCGGGTATTGCGCGCGGTGCTTGCGATCCTGGGTGTCGGCGTGCTTGCCGTGCTGCTCACCGTGGCGGTGGTCCTCGGCGCGGCGATGATTGCCGGGGGGCTGCTGTGGCGCCTCGTGTGCCGCCCGCAGCGCCCGCTCCGCCCGATGGCGAACGGGCGCGTACTGGACGCGACGTATCGCGTCGTCCGCCGCCCCGCGCTGTCGCGCTGACCATGGCGGATGTCGTCGCACCGCCGCGGACGGTACGCGTGCCGGTGCTGGGCTCG
>SCUY01000071.1 GCA_004322525.1 Lysobacter sp.
CAGGCCTGGGGGCGTCGCGGATGTTCTTGCGCGGCTGGATATCGCTGAAATCGCCCGGCTCCACCTGCTCGACCACCACACCACGGGGTTCGTCGAGCAATCACTTTGAGCCGTCGCTCGTCCGGGCGCCTGATACGCTAAGCGGCATGTATTCGAACCCCACCGCAGCCGCTCCCGGGCCAGTCACCGCGCCCCAACTTGCCGATGCAAGGCGCAACGCCCGCCGCCTCACCATGCTGACCTGTTACGACGCCGGCTTCGCGCGCGCGATCGACGCGTCCGGAGTGGACATGGTGCTGGTGGGTGATTCACTCGGCATGGTCGTGCAGGGCCATGGCAGTACGTTGCCGGTGACGACCGAAGCGGTCGAGTACCACACCGCCTGCGTGGCCCGCGGGCTGCAACGTGCGCTGCTGATCTCCGACCTGCCGTTCCAGGCCGACGCCACCGCTCACGATGCGCTCGCTGCCTCCACGCGCTTCCTCAGGGCCGGTGCGGCGATGGTCAAGCTGGAGGGTGCCGGCTTCAAGCTCGAGGTCATCCGCCATCTCGTCGAGCGCGAGATACCGGTCTGCGCGCACCTGGGCCTGACACCGCAGTCCGTTCTCCGTCTCGGCGGCTACAAGGTGCAGGGCCGGGGCGGGGCGGCGGCCGCGAAGCTCGTCGACGATGCCTGCGCGGTGGCTGCAGCCGGTGCCACGCTGCTCGTGCTCGAATGTGTGCCTGGCGATGTGGCGCAGGCGATCCGCGAAGCCATCGACATTCCCACCATCGGTATCGGTGCGGGCCCGCACTGCGATGGCCAGGTGCTGGTGCTGCACGACATGCTCGGCCTGCGGCACGGGCGCCAGCCGCGCTTTGTCAAGGATTTCCTGGCGACCGGCGGCAGTATCGCGGGCGCCTTGGAGGCATTCGTTCGCGAAGTCCATGAGGGCACGTTTCCGGCGGCCGAACACGCTTATGCCTGAGGCGAAGCCGGTGCGGGGCATCGAGGTCGTCCACGTTCTGCCGGTATTGCGTGCCCGCATCGCGGAATGGAAGCGGGCAGGGGAGCGCATCGCGTTGGTGCCCACGATGGGCAACCTGCACGCCGGCCATTTCTCGCTGATCGAGCGCGCACGCATGCAGGCCGACCGCGTGGTGGCGAGCGTCTTCGTCAATCCCACGCAATTCGGGCCTGACGAGGACTTCGCGCGTTATCCGCGCACGCCCGATGACGACGTGCGTGGCCTCGATGCGGCCGGCTGCGACCTCGTCTGGGCGCCTGACATCGCCACGATGTATCCCGCCGGAGTTGAAGCGGCGGTCCGCATGAACGTGCCCGCCGTAGGCGATGATCTCGAAGGTGTCAGTCGCCCCGGCCATTTTGACGGCGTCGCCACCGTCGTCAGCCGCCTGTTCCTGCAGGTGCAGCCCGATGTCGCTGTGTTCGGGCGCAAGGATTACCAGCAATTGGCCGTCATCCGCCGGCTGGTGGATGACCTCGCCTTTCCCGTCGCGATCGTCGCCGGCGAGACCCGGCGAGAGGCCACGGGCCTGGCGATGAGCTCGCGAAACCAGTACCTCACGGCCGCTGAGCACGAGCATGCCGCGCTGCTCTATCGGGCGCTGCAGGAGGTGTCCACGACGGTCGGGCGGGGCGGGGAGGTGGACGCGGCAGTGCGTGAGGCAACAAATGCGCTGACCGCCGCGGGCTTCAAGGTTGACTATGTAGCGGTGCGACGCGCGGATCTGCAGCCCGTTGCGCCGACTGACCGGGATCTGGTCGTGCTGGTCGCCGCACGGCTGGGCCGGACACGGCTGATCGACAACCTCGAATTCCGTCGCGGGCCCTAGAAGGGGTTGCCAACGCCGAATGCTGCAGTGCGCCATCCGCTGCTAGACTTCGCGCGTCGAGCGTCCGCAGCCCGTGTGGACCGAGCCTGCCGCCATGTTCCTGAACCTCCTCAAGGCCAAGATCCACCGTGCCACGGTGACCCATGCCGAGCTGCACTACGAAGGCTCCTGCGCGATCGATGGCCGCCTGCTGGATATCTCGGGAATCCGCGAGTACGAGCAGATACACATCTACAACATCAACAGCGGTACGCGCTTCGTGACGTATGCCATCCGTGGCGAGGAAGGCTCGGGCGTGATCTCGATCAACGGCGCCGCCGCGCACCTCGCGCAACCCGGTGACCTCGTCATCATCGCCGCGTATGGACACTGCGACGAGGCGGAGGCGGCGAAGTTCAAGCCCACGCTGGTCTACGTGGACCGCGACAATCGCTTGACCCATACCAACCAGTCGATTCCCGCACAGGCCGCGTAAACGCATGGATTCCGCCGCTCGCCTCAGCCCACTGCGCGCCGAGGCGGCGCGCCTGTCCAGCCGGTCGATCCGCGACCTCGTCGCCGCTGACCCGGAACGCGTCCACGACTTCGCACTTCGCGTGGGGCCCCTGCAGGCGAATTTCGCCCGCCAGCGGTATGACCGGGTGGCGCTTGAACGCCTTTTCGGAATTGGTGAATCCTGCGGTTTCGAGACGGCGCTGCGGGCGCTGTTCGACGGCGTGCCGGTGAACTCCACGGAGTCCCGTCCGGCGCTGCACAGCGCATTGCGCGGAGATACGGGCCAATCGGACGCCGCACGGGCAGCCCATGCCCAGGCGCTCGATGCGCGCGGCTCGATGCGCGCGACGATCGCGGAAATCCACGCGCTGGGCGTCACCGATGTCGTCAGCGTCGGGATCGGCGGTTCGGACCTGGGCCCACGGCTCGCGGTGGACGCGCTTGCACCCCTGCACGGCGCGAGCATCCGTGTGCATTTCCTCTCCAATGTCGACGGCCATGCCGCGCAACGCGTGCTCGCGCGGCTGGATCCGGCCCGCACCGTGGCACTGGTGATCTCGAAGAGTTTCGGTACCCAGGAAACGCTTCTCAATGGCCGTATCCTGCGGGAATGGCTGGGCGACGACGCGCGGATTTTCGCGATCACCACCAACGTCGCGCGCGCTGCCGGCGCCGGCATTTCGGCGGCGCGCATCCTGCCGATGTGGGACTGGGTCGGTGGGCGCTATTCGATGTGGTCGGCAGTCGGCCTGCCAATCGCGCTGGCGATCGGCATGGAAGGTTTCGAGCATCTGCTCGCCGGCGCGGCGGACATGGATGCGCATGTACGTGGTACGCCGGTGCGCGGGAACCTCGCCGCATGGCATGCGCTGACCTGCGTCTGGAATCGCAACGGGCTCGGACTGTCGAGCCAGGCTGTGCTTCCGTACGACGAGCGTTTGCGACTGCTGCCCAATTACCTGCAGCAACTGGTGATGGAAAGCCTCGGCAAATCGGTGCGTGTCGATGGCTCGCCCGTCGGCATCGAGACCGTGCCGGTGTGGTGGGGCGGCGCTGGCACCGACACGCAGCACAGCTTCTTCCAGGCGCTGCACCAGGGCACCACGGTCGTGCCGTCGGATTTCATCGGTGTGGTCCGCAGTGATGCACCGTACGCCGCCAACCACGACGCGCTGCTCTCGAACCTGCTGGGGCAGAGCGAAGCATTCGCAAACGGGCAGGACAGTGACGACCCGCACCGCGTCTATCCGGGTGGCCGTCCCAGCACGATGCTGCTGCTCGATGCGCTCACCCCGCACGCGCTCGGCGCGCTGATCGCGATGTACGAGCACAGCGTCTACCTGCAGTCAGTCGTCTGGGGCATCAATGCGTTCGACCAGTTCGGCGTCGAGTTGGGAAAGCAGATCGCCAACGGGCTGCTGCCGGCGCTGGATGATGCCCGCCGCGCCGACGACCCGGTGACGCGTGCGCTGATCGGTGCGCTGGGGCGCGGCTGATCAACGTGTGATGCGTGGCCGGCGCGGTTTCGGTGGCGGCAGCGCGAGTGCTGTCGCGTCGAGGACGCGTCGCAACCAGCCAGAGTCGTCCCAGGAGTCGGGAGTGATGCGCAGGTGCGGCTTCGCGCCGGGATACGGCGGCCCCAGGTCGACGGCTATCATTTCCACGAGCACGGCGCGCCCGGCGCTGGTGTCCTTCACGAACAGCGTGTCGTCGCAGAGCAGTGCCACGGGCGATCCATCGCGGTAGAGGCAGTACTCGCCGAACATCCGCTTCGTTCCGAAGCGCGCGCCGAGCTGGTCGAGCAGGTATAGGGCGGTGGCGGTATCGGTGGCCATGGGGCAGGGCGTGGCTGAGAACGCGGTCCTAGCGCACGTTGACTGTGCGATTTGCACGGCCGCTAGTATTCCGGGCCGCATGCTGCGACATGGCCCACTCCACATGTTCGCGCACCATCGCATCCTCCGTATGCTGCCGTGATTGCAGCGCGGCAAGCACCGATGGAGTCGATGGCGCATTGCCCAGCGCAATGGCGATATTGCGCAGCCAGCGTGCATGGCCGCTGCGGCGGATAGCCGAACCTTCGGTACGCGCCAGGAATTCCTCCGCGGTCCAGGCGAAGAGATCCGACAGCGTCGCGGTGTCGAGCCGGTTGCGTGCGCGGAAATCCGGCTCGTCGGTGCGCTTGGCGAATTTGTTCCATGGGCAGACCAGCTGGCAGTCGTCGCAACCGAAGATACGGTTGCCGATCAGTGGCCGCAGGGCTACATCGATCGACCCTTCGTGCTCGATCGTGAGATAGGAGATGCAGCGGCGTGCGTCCAGCCGGTGCGGGGCGAGGATCGCCGCTGTCGGGCAGATGTCGATACAGCGCGTGCAGGTGCCGCAGTGGGCGGTCGCTGGCTGGTCCACGGGGAGCGGCATGTCGATGTAGATCTCGCCCAGAAAGAACCACGAGCCGCCGTCGCGATCGATCAGGCAGGTGTGCTTGCCGATCCAGCCCAAGCCGGCATTGCGGGCGAGCGCGCGCTCGAGCACCGGCGCGGAATCGACGAAGACGCGGTGCCCGAACGGCCCGACTTCCGCGGCGAGGCGGTCGGCGAGCTTCTGCAGGCGACCACGCATGAGCTTGTGGTAGTCGCGGCCCAGCGCGTAGCGGGCAACGTAGGCACGCTCTCCGTCGTCCAGCGTCTGCCAGGCCTCGGTATCGTCGCGCCGCCCATAGTCCAGCCCGACGCTGATCACGCGCACGGTGCCCGGGATCAGTTCGGCCGGGCGGGCGCGGGTGAGGCCATGGCGCGCCATCCATTCCATGGAGCCGTACAGTCCGCGGCCGAGCCAGTCGGCCAGATGGGATTCGTCCTCGCCCAGCTCCACGCCACTGATACCGCAGCGCTGGAAACCCATCGCCCATGCGTGCGTGCGCACGCGATGGACGATGCCGGCGAGGTCCGGTGCAGGGGCAAGGGAGGAATCGAGGGCGTCCACGACGCGCAGTATAAAATCGTGCGATGCGCGACGATGCCGCACTGTTCGATGTCGATTCAGTACGCAGGCTGGAAACAGCGGCGCGGGCCGTGCTGGGCGAGCGCGTCCTGATGGAGCGGGCCGGGCAGGCCGCATGGCGGGTATTGCTCGATCGCTGGCCAGCGGCGCGATGCATCACGGTCGTGGCCGGGCCCGGCGGCAACGGGGGGGATGGCTACGTGCTTGCGCGGCTCGCGCGGCAATCCGGGCGCGAGGTCGTGATCGTGCCGTGGCGCGAGGGTGCGTTGGCATCGGATGCGGCGGAACAGGCGCGAGCAGCCTATGCCGATATCGCGGGTGGGGCCTGCATGCCGGCCGATCCATGGGCCGGCGCGGACGTGGTGGTCGACGCGCTGTTCGGCATCGGCTTTCGCGGCACGGTCGATGGCGCGGCCGCCAGGCTGATCAAATGCATCAACGAAGGATCAGCGCCGGTGTTGTCGCTGGATGTGCCGAGCGGCGTCGGGGGGTCGGATGACGGCCCCGCGGTCCGGGCCGCGGTAACGCTTGAATTCCTGCTGCCCAAGGCGGCGTTGCGCACGGGCAGGGCCCTTGATCTGACGGGCGATCTCGAGCTCGCATCACTCGATGTGGGCGCCACCCCTGATGCGGGCACAGCGGTGGCGCGGCACCTGGGCCCGGGCGTATTGCCCGAATGGTTGCCGCCCCGGGCGCGGGACACGCACAAGGGAACATTCGGGCGCGTGCTCTGCATCGGCGGCGACACCGGCATGGGCGGGGCGATCCTGCTGACTGCCGAAGCCGCGTTGCGCGCGGGCGCAGGCCTGGTCCATGTGCACAGCCGCGCGGCCCATCGCGATGCATTGCTTGCACGACTTCCCGAAGCGATGCCATTGCCGGACGACGCGATACCGGACTACCGCGCGGCGGGTGTGATCGCGATCGGCCCAGGCCTCGGTACGGGGGATTGGGGCCGCGCGCTGTTCGCGGCCGCGCGAAGCGCTGGCCGGCCGCTCGTCGTCGATGCTGATGCACTCACTCTGCTCGCGGACGGGCTTGGCGGACTCCCGCCGGATACCGTCCTCACGCCGCATCCGGGGGAGGCCGCGCGCCTGCTTGGTTGCGCCAATACGGACATCCAGGCCGACCGGCTTGGCAGCGCAGCGGCGCTGGTGGAGCGCTTCGGTTGCGTGGCGGTGCTCAAGGGCGCCGGCACGATTGTCGTGGGGCCAGGGCAACTGCCCGTGATCATCCGTGCGGGAAATCCCGGCATGGCGACCGGGGGCATGGGCGATGTTTTGACCGGCGTCATCGCCGCGCTCCGCGCCCAGGGCCTGGCTGCTTTCGACGCCGCCTGCTGCGGTGCCCTGCTGCATGCATCCGCCGGCGACCTCGCCGCACGCGGTGGCATGCGGGGCCTGCTTCCCTCCGACCTCATGCCCTGCATCCGCAGCGTGGCCAATCCCCGATGACGTATTTCCTTCCCTCGGCCGAAGCGACCGATGCACTTGGCCATGCGCTCGCCGCCTCGTTGCCGCCAGAGCCGATGGTGGTGCACCTGGTCGGCGACCTCGGCGCTGGCAAGTCGACCCTTGCCCGGGCGCTGTTACGCGGGCTGGGCGTCGAAGGCCCGATCCGCAGCCCGACATACACGCTGGTCGAGCGGTACGCGACGTCGCGCGGCGAAGCCTTGCATCTCGATCTGTATCGCATCGGCGATGCAGGCGAGCTCGAATTCCTCGGTCTGGAGCCTGCCGAAGCGCGTCTGTGGCTGGTCGAATGGCCCGAGCGCGCCGCCGCCGGGGGCTTGCCGCCTGCCGACCTGCAGATCCAGCTCGCCATCGAGCGGGACGGACGCTCCGTGCTCCTTACGCCGTATTCATCCGCGGCTGACGGCTGGTTAACGGCAGCCAAGGCGGCCTTCACATGTGAAGATCTTCACGGCTGACTGAGAAAGTCGCAGCAGGTCACGGATTAACAAGGGAAAAGTCGCTTGCAATGGCTTCTCGTCAGTGCTTGACTACAGCCCATGCGCGTGAAGACCGACAGACTGCAGAAGTTCTTGCTGGGCGCCGCTCTCATTGCTGCGCTGGGTTGGAACCTGGCCCATGCCGCTGAAGTGCGTGGCGTGCAGGTCGCCCAAGGGCCGGCCGGCACGCGGGCCGAGATCGTCCTCGACTCGGCGGCGACGGACTATCGCCTGATCAGCCTCGCCAGCCCGGAGCGGCTCGTGGTCGACCTGCCTGCCGCCACCCTGCGCACGAATGCGGGGTTTTCCGCGCCGGCGGGCGTGGTGCGCGCCGTGCGTGTCGGCAAGCCGGAGTTCGGTGTCGTCCGCATCGTCTTCGACCTGTCGCAGCCCGTTGCCGCGTTGCGGCCGCAGCTCGAGCCCGCGCCGTTGCCTGCGGGCT
>SCUY01000011.1 GCA_004322525.1 Lysobacter sp.
GGCCCATGGCTTCCCGCATGCCGGCTTTGAACAGTGGCTCCGCACGGGCTCACCGCGCGCCACGTTCTACGACTCGATCTCGCGCAAGACCCGCGAGTGGGCCGGGGACCGGCGCGGCGACCGCTGGCATGCGGCTGACGCGCTGGCGATGGCCTTCGCGCTGGAGCCCGACGGCGCGACCGAGGTGGAAGCTCGGCCGGTCGCGGTCGAACTCGACGGCCGTCATACACGCGGCGCGACGGTCGTCGACTGGCGACGGGAAGGTGGGGCGCCGGACAACTGCCGCATCCTGCTGGCTTACGAGCAGTCTCGCTTCGAGCGTCTAATGCAGGCGGCATTGGCAGCAGAAGTCTGCCAGGGCCGCTGACCGCTCATCCTCACCGCTTGCGCGCCGTCCAGCCGGCCCCTATACTGCCGGGCTCCCCGAATCATTGAATGGTGAATGCCATGAAGAACGGCATCCATCCCGAGTACCGCGACGTCGTCTTCCAGGACGTCACCTCGGACTTCCAGTTCCTGACCCGCTCGACCCTTGGCAGCAAGGAATCGATCAAGTGGGAAGACGGCAACCAGTATCCGCTGGTAAAAGTCGACATCTCGTCGGCCTCGCATCCGTTCTATACGGGCAAGAGCAAGATCCTCGACGCTGGTGGCCGCGTCGACAAGTTCCGCAAGCGTTACGCGCAGAAGTAATCCGGCGGCGGCGGCCGCTCCGGATCGATGATGACGGCTGCCCCAGGGCGGCCGTTGTCGTTTGTATGCCGTGCCGGATGGACGGATGTCCATTGGATATCCGTCGCCGGTTGACGCCGGCGACTATGTGATAATCAGCGGCTTGCGGATTGACTGTGAAAGCCTTTTTCCCCAGCCGCGGCGCGACCGCCGCATGCTTCCCCGGAGCGCTCCGTGTCTGAACCCAATACCGGTTTGCAGCAGGTCACGTTGACCGCCGGCGACGCCACTGTGACCTTGCCCGTGCTGCACCCCACCGTGGGTGCGCCTTGCATCGACATCACCCGGCTGCCGAAGGAAACCGGCTGCTTCACCTACGACAACGGCTTTACTGCGACGGCGAGTTGCCGCTCCGCCATCACCTACATCGACGGCGACGCGGGCGTGCTCCTCTATCGCGGCTATCCGATCGAGCAACTGGCCGAGAAGTCGAACTTCCTCGAAGTCGCCTACCTGCTGATGAACGGCGAACTGCCGAACGCGCAAGAGGCCGCTAAGTTCGAGCACGAGGTCACGCATCACACGATGATGCACGAGGCGTTCCGCACGTTCCTCTACGGCTTCCGTCATGACGCGCACCCGATGGCCATGCTGGTCGGCATGCTCGGCTCGATGGCGAGTTTCTATCACAATGAGCTCGATCTCGAAGACCCTGAGCAGCGTCGTCTCGCTGCCATTCGACTGATCGCCAAGGTGCCGACGATCGCCGCCGCCTGCCATCGTTATTCGATCGGCTGGCCGATCCGCTATCCCAAGAACTCGCTCGACTACACCACGCGCTTCCTGCACATGATGAAGGAAGTACCGGCCGAGCCGCTTGAGCTTGATCCGGTCGCCGCGAAGGCGCTCGATCTTCTTTTCATCCTGCATGCCGACCACGAACAGAACGCGTCGACCTCGACCGTCCGCCTGATCGGTTCCACGGGCGCGAATCCGTATGCCTGCATCGCCGGCGGCGTGGCGGCGCTGTGGGGCCCGGCGCATGGCGGCGCGAACGAGGCGGTGTTGAAGATGCTCGCCGAGATCGGCCGCCCGGAGAACGTGGGCAGCGCTGTCGACAAGGCCAAGGACAAGAACTCGGGCTTCCGCCTGATGGGCTTCGGTCATCGCGTCTACAAGAACTACGACCCGCGCGCGGCGCTGGTGCGCAAGATGACGCACGACGTGCTCGGCCAGCTCGGTGTCAACGACCCGCTGCTAGAGGTCGCACTGAAACTGGAAGAGGCGGCGTTGAAGGACGAATACTTCGTCTCGCGCAAGCTCTACCCGAACGTCGACTTCTACTCAGGCCTGATCTACAAGGCACTCGGCATCCCGGTCGAGATGTTCACTGTGATGTTCGCTATCGCCCGCACCGCCGGCTGGGTCGCGCACTGGCTTGAGCAGCAGAACGATCCTGAAAACAAGATCGGCCGCCCGAGGCAGATCTACACCGGCGCCACGCAGCGCGACTACGTCGGCCCCGACGCACGCTAAGGTCTTTTCCCACCCAAGAAAAGCTGCGTTGCGCGGCTTTTCTTGGGCATGGAGAAAAGTCCCGGTTACGGTGCTGTCAGCCAGCCTCGAATCCGCTGATCTGCGCTTCGGTCACCAGATGCCGCAATTGCGAGGCGCTTGCGCGGCGCATCGGTTTCTCATCCACCGGCGACAGCGGGGCCTGCCGCAAGCCATCGTGCGGCAGCACGGTGATGTCGAACGGCAGATCGTCGGCGCTGAAGATCCAGACAGGAAATTCGCCGTCACGATGACGGTCCAGGCGCAGCCTGCGGGAACGTGGCTGCGCCGGGATATTGTGCTCCTCGAAGAAACGCGCGACCGCGTCAGCGTCGTCCGCATGCAGGTGCAGCATCACGGGTGAGCGTGCATCGGCGGTGCCTTCCAGTACCGGGCCCACCAGTCGCGGCTCGAACGCATGCAGAAAACGCATCGCTTCGAGCGCGGCTTCGCGACGCCTGTGCAACTCATCCCCGGCATCGCGGCGAAAAAGCCGCTGGTACTGACGCAGCGCAGCCTCGATCTCGGCGTTGCGTGGCAGCGAGGCGTCGTCGTGGATACCGAGCCGCAACGCAGCCTTGAGCTTGGCCTGGTGGTAGTCGGCGATGCCGCTCTCGGCCATCAGTCGCGCGGCTTCACCGGCCAGGCGCTCGCGCCGTTCGCGAAGCCGGGACTGTGCATGTTCGTGGGCGTGCTGACGGGCAGGGCGCATGGCGAGGCTCCGTGGCAGGCAAGACGTTTCCGCCGCCGACGGATGCGCCGGCGGTATTCACGCTATCACGCGCCGGCGGGGCTCCGTTCTCACCGCCTCCACGCCAGTCAGAAAATGTCGTAGGAGTCTTCCGACGGCTGCTGTTGGGAGGCCTGTGGGCTGTAGTCGACGTCGCTCTGCATGCGCTCGAGGTCTTCAGCCTTCACCCACTCGATGATGCCGCCGTTGCCCGCAGGCAGCAGGCGGCCCCCCGCACCCACGCTGACCTTAACCATGCCTTCCGGCGGGTCATTGGCCTGGATCGGCTGGTCCTTCAGGGCGACGCGCATGTAATCGATCCAGATCGGCAGTGCCGCCTTGCCGCCATATTCGCGATAGCCGAGTGACTTGAAGTCGTCGCGGCCAACCCAGACGGTGGTGATGTACGGCCCGCCAAAGCCGGAGAACCAGGCATCGCGGTGGTCGTTGGTCGAGCCGGTCTTGCCACCGATGTCCTCGCGTTCCAGCACCTTCGCCGCCGTACCGGTGCCGCGTTGAACCACGTCGCGCAGGATGGAGACGATCTGGTAGCCGATACGCTCGTCGATCGCGCGCGGCGCCAGCAGCATCTTGCTGGTGTCGACCTTCTTCGCCGGGGTACTCGCGACAGGCTTGCCATCGGTGGATTTTTCCACCTTGGCTGCGGGTGCCGCGGCATCGGTCGGGCCGAGATTGAAGCCGTCGACGACGGGCGAAGGCGCCTGCACCTGGCCGCCACCGGGCGCGTAGCCGCCGCAGCCGTGGCAACCCACAGCCGGCTTTTCCTTGAACACGACCGCACCGTTGCGGTCCTTCACCGTGTCGATGAACCAAGGTGTGATTCGGTAGCCGCCGTTGTAGAACGCCGCGTAACCGCGCGCCACGGACAGCGGCGTCAGCGACGCGGTGCCCAGCGACATCGACAGATTCGGCGGCAGCGAGGCCTCGTCAAAGCCGAAGTGGCTGATGTACTTCCTGGCATAGGCGATTCCGATCGCATCGAGCAGACGCACCGACACCAGGTTGCGCGACTGCACCATCGCCTCGCGCAGCCGCATCGGCCCGGCGAAGTTGCCGGTGTCGTTCTGCGGGCGCCACAGGTGGCCGACCCGGTCACGGAATACGACGGGCGCGTCGAGCACGATCGATGCCGGATTGAAACCGCGCTCGAAAGCGGACGAATACACGAATGGCTTGAAGCTGGAGCCCGGCTGGCGCTTGGCCTGCGTCGCACGGTTGAACTTCTGCGAGGCGAACGAATAGCCACCGGTGAGCGCGCGCAACGCGCCGTTCATGGCGTCGATCGATACCAGGGCAGCCTGCGCGCGTGGGAGCTGATCAAGCCGGTAGGAGATCGTGGTGTCGAGCGGCTGCGCGGGTGTCTTGTCGCCGGCCGGCCCGCCCTTGGCGAGCGGTATGACGCGACGTAGCCGCACCAGGTCGCCCCGCTTGAGCGACGACAGGTTCATGCCTTCCCAGCCGCGGCTCCGGTCCAGGGCGATCTCCTGCCCGTCCGCAAGGGCGAGTGTTGCCTCCCCGGAAGCGCTGGAGAGCACGATCGCGGGCAGCAGGTCGCCCTGCGCCACGATGTCGCGCAGGCGCCGCGCGGCGGTGCGCGCATCGTCACCTGCGGCGAGCGGGAAATTCTTCTCCACGCCACGCCAGCCATGGCGACGGTCATACGTATGCAACCCGCTGCGCACCGCGGCGTCGGCGGCGTTCTGCAGCGTCGGATCGATCGTTGTAGTGACGTGCAGGCCCTTGGTGAGAGCCTCGGGGCCGAACCGCGCGATCATCTCCTGCCGCACCATCTCGGCCACGTAGGGCGCGTAGACCTCCACCGGGCGTTCGTGCGGCGACGCATGCATCGGTCGCGCCTTGGCGGCTTCCGCCTCCGCCCGGCTGACGAATTTCAGTTCGGCCATGCGGTCCAGGATGTAGTCGCGGCGCAGCTTCGCGCGCGCAGGATTGCTGATCGGGTTGGCGCTCGACGGAAATTTCGGAATGCCGGCCAGCGAGGCCATCTCGTCGAGCGAGAGCTGGTCGAGCGTCTTGCCGTAGTAGAACTCGGAGGCGGCACCCACGCCGTAGGCGCGGTTTCCGAAGAAGCTGACATTGAGGTACAGCTCGAAGATCTCGTCCTTGCCCAGCTCGCGTTCCATCCGCATCGCCAGCAGCATCTCGGCCAGTTTCCGGGTGTAGCTGTATTCGGAACTCAGGAAGAACTGGCGGGCGACCTGCTGGGTGATCGTCGAGCCACCGGGAACACGTTTGGCGTCCGTCGTGGCCAGCAGCCAGATCGCGCGCGCGACGCCACGAAAATCGACGCCGTGATGCTGGTAGAAGCGCGCGTCCTCGATCGCGATGAAAGCCTTCTTCTGCAGGTCCGGAACCTTCTCGATCTCGACCGGGTAACGGCGCGTCTCGCCGAACAGCGCCATCAGCCGGCCGTCCTTCGCATAGACGTACATCGGCTCCTGCAGCTGGACATCGCGCAGGGTCTCGACGTCGGGCAGTTTGGGTGCGATCACGGCGTACAGCGCGCCCGCGGTGATCAGCCCGAGGACGGCAAGGCCGGCAGTCGCGAACAGAACCCAGCGGAGCAGGCGGCGGAAACGGGGCATGAACGTTCCGGTGGTCAAGGCGGCGCAAGGGCCGGCAGTATAGAGGAGCCGAATCCGTGTCCCTCCGCTGGTGATGGCCTGTCGAAAACCCGGCGCATACCGTGTTTCATTCAGGAATTGGCCGCCGGGTTTTTGTCGGACCCGATCACGAAACGTGATCCCGCGGTTGCCACGGGGTGAAAAGTCCGTTATCTAGGCACTGCCGCAAGAAGTGCGCCTTAGCGCCTGTGGCAAGGGGAGATCCGAAGTGGGCGTGATTACGAAGAGCCAGCCGGCCCTGGTTGGCGTGGATATCAGTTCGACCGCCGTC
>SCUY01000072.1 GCA_004322525.1 Lysobacter sp.
CTCGGCAGCGGCAGCAAGCGCCCCGGCATTTCCTGATAGTCACGTGCTGCGGCATTGGCGCCGAGATGCAACCAGAAAGCCGTCTCGCTGGGGGCTGGACCAACCTTGTCGGCGATATGGCTCGCACCGAGATTCTCATATTCATGCCCGCTGTTGCACAGAAAGAGCAGGCTGTGCTGGGGAAACGCTCGGGGCATCCAGTCGGCGAGCGCGAGCCACATCGCGATGCCCGGCCCCCGCTCGCCGGCGCAATCGGTCCAGCCTGAACGCGGCGTCGAGACGACGAGCCAAGGGCGGCCGGAGCGAACGAGTCGCCCGATTATATTCTGAGCTGCCCGAGCCCCACCGCGCCCGCGCAGCGCTAATTTCGCCGCGGCACCGTGGCGCGCGGCTTCAATCACCGGGGCGGCGAGTCGCGGCGCGAGCAAGGCAAGTGGCTTTTCCGATACGGGATGACCGGCCGGGACATTGAGGAGCAAGGCCTCGCCCGTCGGCCCGGTCGTAATGAGAATGACCCCGCTCGCACCGCGCGCAAGCGCATCGGCGAGCGGCTCGCGCGCTGCACGATCTACGAGGCTCGACCAGCGGCGGAAAGGCAGGCGCACTACGGCGATCGCGCCGTCGAGGCGTTCAGGAATTTCTGCGAGGCGCAGCGGCGCAGCGAGTCCAGCCTCGCCGGTTTCGATGGCGAGCGGTTGTGCGACGAGCGGTATCGTGATGTCGCCGAGCCTGAGGTCGCAGCGCGAGGCCTCGAACCAAGGCACGTCAAACGTCTGGCGTTCGACTTCGAATCCGGCACTGGACAGCCGCTTCGCTGTCCAGTCGGCGGTCCAACGATCGCCCTCGCCGCCCGACTGCTTGTTGCCGGCCTCGGTATAGCTTTGGACGTCGGTGAAGAGACGTTCGGAGCCGAACATGGTCAAATCCCGAGATACAGCGGCAGCGGAGTTAACCTGCAATGCGATCGGCGCCGCGAGGCCCGCCTTAAGCAACGTGCGGCGGTCGGTCGGGAGGCGGCTCATGTCACTTTTGCGCGGCGGCGGCTGGGCTTAGTCTTTGCGTGCCGGGCCTTATATTCCTCGAGTGCGCGCCCGAAACTATTCTGAGTAACGCCGATCAGATCGCGCGCCACCGCATCGGCGGCATCGCCATCGCGCGTGACGATATGGCGGCAAAGCGCGTCGTAGAGGATGGCCGATCGCTTCGCGGCGTCATTGCCATGCGTCTCGATATAGCTGTCGGTATAGACATTGTGCTGCCAGCGCGCGAGCAGCGCGACCCGGTCGAGGAGCTCCAGCGCGAGCGGCGCATTGCTCCGCTTGGCGATGAAGCGGCCGATGCGGTTCGAGACTTTGATATGCTCGAACGTATTTTCGGTGCGCTGGGTGACATCCTTATATTCGACCAGACGGTGCATCAGTTCGCGCCCGTCGCGATCCGTCATCTCGACCGCAGCCAGGCGGCAAACTACACCGAACAGGGATTTCCACAGCTCATAGACCTCGTTCGCGGCATGCTCGTCGATATCGATCACATAGGTTCCGCGCCACGGGACCACCTTCACGAGACCGATCCGCGCAAGATGACGGAATGCTTCGCGCACGGGCGCATGGCTCACCCCGAAGCGCGCGGCGATTTCGCGCTCGCGCAGCCACGATCCCGGCTGGATGCGCCATTCGACGATGTCGTCAGTCAAGAGACGCGCAATGACGCGGTCTTGAGTCGGTGCACTGTCGTCTTCGGTCTTCGTCGCGCCCATTTCTCTCCGTTCGGCTTTCCCTGCTACCGGCACCATCCTAATCGGACAGTGCACGCGAGCAATCGATGATTGCGAATGAAATTATTATCGATAATATCGAGAATGACAAGCACCAGAAAATGGGAGTCGGAACTTGAAGCGCACCATCCTCTTTTTCGCAGCAGCCGTTGCGGCACAGCCGGCCACGGCAGGCGAACCCGCTCCTCTTCCCGGCTGTGCCGCGGCGATCGCCTATTCCGAGGCAAACTCTGGCGTGGCGCTGCTGATCCTTGAGGATGGCGAGGTTCGATGCCGTTCTGCAGATATTGCGACACCGCAGGAACTCTGGTCGGGCACCAAGAGTCTTGTCGGGCTGATGGCGGCGGCGGCCGTACAGGACGGGCTTTTGACGCTCGACGAGCGGGCATCAGAGACGCTCGCTGAGTGGAAGGGCGACGCCGAAAAGGAACAGATCACGCTTCGCCAACTGCTGTCGA
>SCUY01000073.1 GCA_004322525.1 Lysobacter sp.
GGCGAGGGCGCATCCAGCGGCTCGGCGTCGCGTCCGCGCGCAAGCCAGTGCACCAGGGGCAGGGGTCGCAGCCGTGCGACGATCGACGTGCCGATGTCATCGGGATAGTGCAGGCCCAGCAGTGACGTGCCGGCTTCGTTGAACCAGACAATGCGCTGATTCGCCCGTTCGACGACGACGATCGCGTCGGGCAGTACTGTCGCGGCCGCGCGATAGGCGCGCAGCAGGGCGGCCAGCCGACGCCGGCGCTGGCGTGCCCCTGTCTGGCGTCGGTGCAGCAGGTGTTCGAGCTCCGCCCAGATGCCGGCTGGCCGTTTCGCGGGAACATGGCGCCCCGAACGCAGCCGCTTCAGCAGCATCGACAGGCGCGACAGGTGCCAGGCCAATGCGAGCAGGGCAGCGATGGCGAGGCCAGCCCAAGCCGAGCCGCTCAGCCTGCCGGCCAGCGCACCCGCTGCGAGGAGCAATACGAGCTGCAGGAGCGTCCGGGACCAGGCGATGCGGGTGGCATTGGGCATGTCGGCAGTCTAATCGCGCGGGCGCATGCGTCGGATGCGCCGACGTGATGTGCCCGTCAGCCTTCGGCGGCGGCCGAAAAGCGATAGCCGGCGCCGCGGACCGTCTGCACCATGCCGTCCAGCCCGTGCGGCTCGAGCGTCTTGCGCAGGCGCCGGATGTGCACGTCGATGGTGCGCTCCTCGACGTAGACGCTGCCGCCCCAGACGTGATCGAGCAATTGCGAGCGCGAATAGACGCGATCAGGGTGGGTCATGAAGAAATGCAGGAGGCGGTATTCGGTGGGCCCGATATGCACTGCCTGCTCGCCACCGTCGACCCGCGCGAGCACGCGGTGCGCTGCACCGTCGATACGCACGTCTCCGACAGCGATGCTGCCGTCCTCGTCATCATCGCGCGCGCGCCGCAGCACCGCGCGGATACGTGCCAGCAACTCGCGGGCGGAAAACGGCTTGACCACGTAGTCGTCGACACCTGCTTCCAGCCCGCCGACGCGATCGTTTTCCTCACCGCGTGCGGTGAGCATGATGATCGGCACTTCACGGGTGAGCGCGTCACGACGCCAGCGCCGGGCAAGCTCCAGGCCACTGGTGCCGGGCAGCATCCAGTCGAGCAGGATGAGGTCCGGCAGGCGCTCGGCGATCGCCTCCTGGGCCTGCCGCGCGTCGCCTGCGTGGACCGGGTCGAACTCGCCCTTGCGCAGCGCGAAGGCGACCATGTCGCGGATCGCGGGCTCGTCTTCGACGATCAGGATGCGTTTGCGCACGCGTTCACCGCACGGCGGAAGGCCAAGTGACCGGCACTACACTACCGTTTCGTGACATGGCAATGACAGCGTCATCGATCAGCGGCGTACGTCCTCGTCGCGGATGCCCTGGCGGCGCAGTTCCAGCACCGTTGGGGTGATCGCGGCGATCCGTGCGTCGATGCGCGCACGCGCGTAGTAGTCGAGGTCGGGGCGCTTTTTCAGGTGGTTGAGCTGGACCAGCGCGAGCTCGGGGCGGCCACCGAGGTACGCAGCCTCCGCATGTGCTTCGCCGGCGCGCACCGGGTCGCCGGCGATCTCGCTGGCTCGGGCGAAGATCTGCTGGAATACCGCGTCGTCCGCGGAGGCCGACATCAGCGGCCGCAGGATCGCCTGCGCCCGCTTGCCTGCGGCAGCGGAACCGCGCTCGCCCAGGATGCGCGCATAGGTCAGTACGACAGCACGGCTTTCGGGCGTCTGCCTGACAAGCGCCTCGAAACGTGCGTCTGCAGCCGTGCCATTGCCCGTGGCCGCTTCCGCTTCGCCCAGCGCCAGCTGCGGCCAGATATCGGACGGATGCGAGGCGGCGAGTGCCTGCAGCAGGGGCAGCGCGGTACGCGGCTGGCCGGCCTGCAGGTTGGCGACCGCGAGGCCGTACTGCTGGGCGCCGGTAAGCGCGCGCGCACGCTTCATGGCGTCGTATTCGCTGATGGCGGCGGCCGGCGTCAATGCGCTCAACACGCGCAGACGTTCACGGGCATAGTCGAACAGACCCGTGACGCCTCGTCCCGACGACGGGCCAAGCCGCCAGCCTCCGGGCAGCAGGGGGTTATCGCCTGGCGCATCGGACGGGTCGAATTCCGCAGGGGCCTTCGCCAGGCGTTCAGCGCGCTCCTTGGCTTCGGTGATGCGCGTCAGGGTCATCGGATGGCTGCGCAGGTAGTCCGGAGTCTCGCCATACAGGCTCGCCGAATTGGTGCGGGAGCGCGCCTGCAGCTTGGCGAAGAAGTCCGCCATGCCGGTGGGGTCGAACCGGCCGCGCGCGAGCGCCTGGATGCCGACGCGATCGGCTTCCGCCTCATTCGAGCGCGTGTAATTGATCTGCCGCTGCTGGGCAAGGCCCATCGCGGCCATCATCGCGGCCTGCGCCGCATTGCCGCTCGAATTGCTGCTTGCACTCTGCGACAGCGCGATCGCGCCGAGCATCGCCAGCAGCACGGGCAGCTGGTCCTTCTGCGCACGCTCGACACTGCGCAGCACATGTTGCTGGGTTACATGCGCGATCTCGTGCGCGAGCACGCCTGCGACTTCATCTTCCCGGTCCGCCGCCAGCACGAGGCCGGAGTTCACCCCGACATAGCCGCCGAGAGTCGCGAAGGCGTTGATCTGGCGCTCGCGCAGCATGAAGAACGTATACCGACGCCGCGAGTCGTCGCTCGCCCCGGTCAGGCGGTGCCCCAGGGTATCGAGCCAGCTGTCCACCAGCGGATCCTCGAGAACCAGGTCGAAGTGGCGCAGCTGCGCCAGCATCATCGTCCCGTACTCGGCTTCTTCCGCCGGCGTGATGAGCGAG